>CAZEIB010000219.1:0-3954 GCA_964511785.1 uncultured Oscillospiraceae bacterium | reverse complement strand
AATCACCCCTTTTAAGTAAAAGGGCGGCGGTTTAACCGCCGCCCTCTTCTTTTAAACAAATTATTTCAATGCTTCACGCAATTTGTTGTTGGCTTCAATAATACCATTTACCCATTCTTCTTGGGTTTTATCGCCAGATACTAAGCTGTTTACAGGATCAAACCATACGCTTCTTACATCCACGCCTTCAACAGGGTTGGTAGCAGCAAAATTGCCCATAGCTGCTTTTGCCCCTTCATCGTAAATGCTGTAATAAACTTTCATATCTCCCTCTAATGTTTCGCCAACACCTACTACAGGCTGTATGGCACCAACTTCAGCAAAAATAGAAACGGCTTTATCACTGTATAAAAAGGCAATAAATTGTTTACCTAACTCTTTGTTTTGAGCCCCTGCCGGCATCCAAGCTTGTTCAAACCAAGTGTAGCTATAACGATCCCCATCTTTTTCAATAGCTGGTAATGCCATAAATCCCCATTTGAAGCCTTCGGCTCTAGGAGCTTCAGCCATTTCTCCAATTACCCAGTTACCGTTTGGCATAAAAATAGCTTGATTGTCTAATACCAATTGTTGATTTTTAACAAAGTTGTCATCGTTTGCATTAGAAGGAACTGTTTTATGGGTATAAGTAGCCAGTTTAGTTACAATGTCAAAAGCCAATTTGGCTTCTTCTGTTTCCCAAATTCCCTCTTCATAGCGAGTGCCTTTTTCAAAAAAGTCCGGTCCGCCTACTTCAAACATTAAAGCATAAAAGAAGGCATCAAAGTATCCGGTGGTGGGGTAAGTAAATAGGGCAATATCTTCTTTAGCTGCCTTATCACCAAGTTCCCACATTTCATCCCAAGTAGTGGGAATAGCCCATCCTTTTTCTTCCAGTAAACCTTCATTGTAAAACAGTCCGCAAGGGCCATAGAACATTGGAGCCAGATAAGTTTTTCCATCACCGTAAGGATTGGTAATAGAGGTGTCGGTAAATCCGGGAACCACTTTTTCTTCTACCGTTTTATCTTCTCCCGGCACTTGTAGTTGGAACATGTCTGTTAGTTCTTCTACAGCATTGTCTTTAATAAATGTTTCTGTTAAAGCAGCTTCTCTTCCTACTGCTAAGTGAATTACATCAGGAAAATCCCCTGCTTTCATTCCAGGACCGATTACATCTTCCAGCATTTTGTCGGTGGTTAATTCTACTTTAACACCGGGAACGGTTTCTTCAAAAGCTGCTACTACCTTTTCCCACACTTCCGATCCATATGCAGTTTCGATAGCCGCTACTTTTAGGGTTTGCTCTCCTTGGGCCAATGTGGCAAAAGGGAGAATAGATAATACCATTAGTAGTGATAGAGTAATTGCAAAAATTCTCTTCTTCATCTTTGTACCTCCTAAATGATGTTTTTAATGGAGCATTGTTAGAGTTGCTCTGTTGATTCTATTATCATATATTTGTACCCTTAGAACAAGGTTTTTTTTGCTACACATTTTATATATCTTGTTTTTTAATTTTTTCCCATTGTTACGGTTTTTTGGTAATTTCATACATTTAATCTAGCTTTTTTTCGATTTTATCCTTTATTTCTCTTTATTAATTTTAGTTATTCACCTATTTAATCATAATTACTTGCTTTTATCGATTTTTTAAGGCAATATATAGATACTCTTTTCTAATTTTTTCTAAACTATGGAGGTAATTTATGGCTAATGAAAGATATAACGCACTTAATACCCCTTTACCTACTAATTTATTAAAGCTACAATACATTTCTTCAGCAAGATTTGATAAAGATTGGTCCAGTGTTCCTCATTCTCATCATTGCACTGAATTGTTTTTCGTAACTTCCGGAAAAGGCTTATTTCAAATTCAAGAAAGAACTTTTTCTGTAATCGGAAATGATATGATTATTATTAATCCTAACGTTTTGCATACGGAAATCGGCCAAGATGGCAGTCCTATGGAGTATATTGTTTTAGGTTTAGAGGGAGCTGATTTTTTAAGCGAGGGTAATGATGATTTGCGTTTTTGTCATTTCCCCTGCGAAACCATCAGTCCTGATATTCTTACTTGTTTAGAAAAAATTCTTATTGAGTTTAAGGAAGAACAGCCTTATGCTGATGATATTGCTATGGGCTGGTTACAGATATTGCTGGGTAAATTGCAACGTTACCGTCAAGTAAGTTTAACTTTAAAGCCTTCCCAAAAAGCAACGGTAGAAAGTGCTAAGATTAAACGGTATATTGATCATCACTTTAAAGAAGATATTTCATTAGATACTTTAGCAAAGGTGGCCCACTTAAATAAGTTTTATCTATCTCATATTTATAAAAGAGATCATGGTATATCCCCCATCAATTATTTAATAGAAAGAAGAATTAAAGAAAGTAAGTTTTTATTAGCAGATACCGACTACAATATTTCTCAAATCGCCTCTTTTGTTGGTTTTTCTTCCCCAAGCTACTTTTCCCAATGTTTTAACCGGCTGGAAGGAACCAGCCCCAGAGCCTACCGACAAAGGCACAACTTAAAAACCAAGTAGAAATATTTTCTACTTGGTTTTTACTAATAAGCTATTCTTTATCTTTTTTCTTATTTTCTAGATAAGCTTTTAACCCCATACGATTTAGAGGGGTTATTTCTTCCCAGTGAGGAAGGTTCTTCCAATCAAAAAATTTCAATTCACTAACCTCCTCTTCTTGAGGAAGAAGTTTCCCTTCATAATCCCTACAGATAAAGATATGTTCAATTACATATACTTCATCCCCATTTGGATAGGTATAAATCATTTCTTTACCGGAAAAATTAGCAAAAAAACTTATTTTTTTTGCTATCAGCCCCGTTTCTTCATAAAGTTCTCTTTTTGCTGCAACTTCTAAGGGCTCACCATACTCAATATAGCCTCCTGCATAGCCCCAAAGGCCATTGTCATTACGCTTTTGCAGCAATATTTCTTCTTTATTGTTTTCTACTATAATAGCAGCTCCACACATAATTAAAGGCATTTTCCCTACCTTTTCTCTGATTTCCTTCACATAATTTTTCATTTACCCTTCTCTTTCCTTCCCTTTTATGGTACGAACACCTCTATGTGCTCTTTTAGCACTTTGATATTCAAGGGAAATTCAGGCCCCAAGTCTCCGTCAATATCACTTTCAGGCGGCCTTTCATCCTTTACTTCAATTAAAATCTCATCTGTTATTAAAGAAATCACTTGTTCACTGGCTTCCGCTTTTTGGGCCAACGCATTAATAAGTACTTGGGTTTTTTGGAAAAAGTCCACATCTTTTAACATTAGCAAATGGCCTTTCCCATCTCCATGACGGATATCTATTCCTGAAAACTTGATGTCCCCTATATAATTACTTAATGAGAACATTACCAAAGAAGATTCTACTTCAAAAGTTTCTTCTCCTGTTGTAATCCTATAGGTGTAGGGTCTATCTTCCGGTATGCGTTTTAACCCTTCATAAAAATAACTGAATATTCCAAATTTTCCTTTTTGCTCACTGGTTACTTGATGAAAGGGTTCTGCAAGTTTTCCAATACTTACTAAAAACAAAAAATAACTATCATTAATTTTTCCTATATCAATTTTTTTAACGGAAAGTTGATCCAAACGTTGTATGTTTTTTTCAAATTGTAAGGGAAGTTTAAGCATTCTTGCTAAAGCATTATACGTTCCTAAGGGTACAATCCCTAGGGTAGGCCTATTGGGCTGTTCTGCTATTCCTTGTACCACTTCTTGAACAGTTCCATCTCCACCAACACAATAAATGGCCTTTACTTTATCTTTACAGGCTTTTCTTCCTATTTGAATGCCATCATTTTTTTCTTTAGTTAAAACCACATCGACCTGATTATAAATTTCTTCTAGTTTTTTCACAATAGCGTCTTGCCGTTTTACGCCTTTTCCTCCCCCTGCTACAGGGTTAATAACCACTAATGCCTTTTGTTTCATTTAACAT
>CAZEIB010000218.1:0-4000 GCA_964511785.1 uncultured Oscillospiraceae bacterium | reverse complement strand
GGATCAATGGCTGTCTATTTACCATTAATCAATTTTGCGAACTTTAGTATACACTGCCTTAGAAAGAAGTCGTTGGTTAGAAAAAATCTTAGATCAAATACACTATTTATAGAAAAAATTGAACAGGGAATTTCCGATTTAAGCATTATCCAAGTCAGGTTTTTACTTGTTATTTGCTCAATACAAAATCACAATGCTCTCTATAGCCCTTTTTCGATTGATTATAGGTGCATATTATCTCCCATATAAAAACAGTTGACTGTACTGTACAGAAAGTATACGCGACTATATTCAATAGCTATTATAGAAAAATCTTGATATTACTTGTTTTATGGCTTATTTTGTCCTCTGAGGTGCTTTATAATGATCCGAGGAACTGAGAGTAAGCTTTTCCCCAAGCGGAAGCTAATAGACTGTTGGGCATCCCGGATAGCTTCTTGCGCAAAGGTTATTTCTTTATTTAAAAACTGTATTTCTTTTTTGTTTTCTTTTTCAGGAGAGTTGCCTTCTACAATACCTTGGCAAAAATTGTTTACAATCTTGTTTAAGATGGTTGCTTCCACATCATTACTTTTTTGTTTGGATAATGTTATGGTGTTCGAACTGGTGGAGAGGCTGTTAAAAACTTCTTGCCATACACCATCTACATCAAATTGATTTTCTTCGGAAAGATTTTGGAGGGAAAGGGCACCCTGAGCAGCTCGTTTTTCTTTAGAATGGAGTAATTGAATCAGTTCATCGGCTGCAGCTTGGGTATCTCCATGAGGAACTGGGATAATACCTTTACCATTTCGAAGGCTGTCTAAATAAGGCAAATCAAACATTACAACAGGAAGATTATAATATTGTGCTTCTTTTAAGGTCATGGGAGAACCTTCAAAATTACTGGTCATTAAAAAAACAGAAGCAAGTTCATAGAAATATTCAACATGCTTATGAAAACCACATAGCACAATGTTATTAAATAAATTTTGGTCATTGACAGTATGTTGAAAAGTAGACCAAGTATGTGGATTCGGTGCTCCACCTACAAGAAACAACTTAGCCTCTGGTTCCTCTAAAAGCACTTTTGAAAAGATATCAATGACATAATCGAGATTTTTTTCAGCGGAAATACGGCCAACCCAAATAATGTTTTTATAGTCCAGAGAATTCCTAGTCATTTGATTTGGTAAATCAAATGTTGGTGGGTTGGGAATGTGAACAACATAAGGGGCATAGGTTTTCCAAAAATACCTATCTGCTTCTGATAGGGTAATTAATGCATCTGTCATTTGATAGATATGGGTAAGATCTTTCATGTAACGATTGTTTTCGGCAACTAAAGCTCCAAAGAAAGAATGGGTATTGACAATAAAAGGGACTCCCTTTTCCTTTACAGTTAACATGTCCC
The DNA here is from genome assembly GCA_964511785.1 of uncultured Oscillospiraceae bacterium. Lineage (GTDB taxonomy): Bacteria > Bacillota > Clostridia > Christensenellales > Aristaeellaceae > CAYFQH01. The sequence continues at coordinate 2,607 of CAZEIB010000218.1, read as the reverse complement.
ATAAAAGGGAAGGACTAATCCAGGCGTGGTAGATAAAGGCGTCAATATGATGCTCAACCAGAGATTTTGATAAGGAAGTATACCTTTTCTCATATTTACCTACATTGGATGGAGGCAAAACAACCCGCTTTACAGAATCGTGCAAAGGATAGTCGTCTTTAGAAGGGATTTCATCAGTAAAAATAGTAATATTATAGCCCTGGTTTACCCAGCGGTTGGCATAAAGGGAAATGACTCTCTCAAGGCCACCATTTCTCATGCGATAGTAGAAGATACCAATGTTTTTAATAGGCTCAGTAAATTGTTTTTTTTGAAAAAAAGGACTATGAATTAGACCTTTCACCGTTTCAATGCGGCTGTTACTATTTCGGTCAGCTAAAGCAGGAATAATCACATTGCTACCCCAATAAGAAATCATCAGTTCATAAGCTTTTTCCATGATCCCTTCTGCCAGGTGATTTGTCCAGCTATAAATACAGTCGTTAAGATAGACACTTTGCAAATAGTCCCAAGAAGACTTGTAAGCTGAATAAATGTTTTCTTTAAGCAAAAAGCTTTTCAAGGCGTTAATGATAGTTGCTTGGGTATTTAAAACCTCAAAAACTTTTAAAGATAGATTGCGCTTACCGGTGATTCCAATACCATAACCATAATTATAATATTTTTTTGAAGTACTGGAATAAGAAGAAGCATAGATAGAAAGAATAAAAGCAGCATAAAGATCCTCGCCTTTAATAAAATGCCCGTCTTCTACATGAACCATCGCTTTTTTTACAATTTCGCTTTTATACATTTTATCCCATAGGGTAGAGTTCCACTGCTTTTCAGCAAAGCATAAATTACAAAGAGGTTGATTGCGGATAACTCCGTCATAGGAATGGAAAATTTTCTCAACATTGCGAATATCTCTTTCTGTCATATTATCTTCAATGAGTATGTTGGTTCCAAAATGAAGCACATCAGTTTGATTGACTTCCATTAGCTGGTATAGTTCCTCACAGGTTTCTGGCTCAAAAGAATCATCGCCATCTAAAAAAAGGATATATTTACCGGTGGAAGCAAGGACACCGTCTTTTCGTGCCTGACAGGTACCTTTGTTTTTTTCTTGGCGAATAATACGAAAACGGGGGTCCTTATCTGCAAATGATTTTAAAATAGCAGGACTATTGTCAGTAGAATAATCGTCAACGCAAACAAATTCCAATTCTTTAAGGGTTTGGTTGACGATGGAGCAAAGGGTGTTTTTCAAATGCCTGCCTACATTATATATTGGTATAATAATGGATATTTTTGGTTGTTTATTATTGTTCATCGTTTTTTGGAGCTCCTTTCCCTTTTCGTAAAGAAGATAAAGTCAAGAGTTTTCCAAACTTCATGGTAGGGGAATAAAGCAAAGCATCATAATTTTGATAAAGATTATCCAATTGAACTTTTTTATTTACAATATCTTGACGAAGTTTAATGTCGTTTAATACCATATTATTTTTATTTTTATGATGAAACAACCGCAATATTTCACTAACAATCAATTTAAACTCTTGGGAAGGATCAGCTATGATTTCTATGGGAGCATAAGTAGTTTTAAAAACGGTTCCCCAATCGTCGATAAGCGAAGGGGTGGTCAATGTGTTTTCTGAATCTTTATTTATAAGTTTATTATTGTTGTCTATGTTCTTTGCGGTTTTCAACTGAGGAATACGAATGATGTTCTGGGAGAAGGCCTTCCAAAAAACAGCTTCTTCTTGTTGGTTAACAACAGTACGATGAACCAATGGAAGAAAGTGAGAAAGGATGTTTGAAATTGGGTTTAAGTTTTCAAAAGAAGAAGAAAAACAATCATCTAAAACAAGAGTAACGGGGATATTAGCTAAATAAGCAAGAAAGGAGTGGAGAACAGTATAAAGTGAGTCGCTTTGTAAGGAAACAAAATCACTAATTTGATGTTTAAGTAAAAGAGAATAGAATTGATTAAAGCAGGCTTCTTCTTTGTTTGCTTTTATATTAATATCCTTAGGAAGGGTGATAGAAACCGCTTTTATCACTGCAGATGGATTAATGGATTGAAAGAAGGAAGAATCGGTTCCTTTTGTAGGATAGTAAAATACAAATAGATTTTTATTTTGCGTTGCACAATAATCAGCTATTTCCTTGAGTCTTGTTTGAGTTGGTGAGAAAACTCCTGTATTAGAATTTTCGTGCACACCCAAAAAAACGCCAATATTTTTGTGATTAGAAGAGTAAATTTTGTTTTGAATGGCGCAATTATCAAAAAAGGAGATTAGATCAATTTGTGAACGATAAAGAAATTCTAACATCACGGCACCAATACCTGTTGATTGTGAAACAATATTAATTCCTTTTTCAATTTCTTGTCGATCACGAAGTTTATAAAGTAAAGAGATGATTCGGTCATTAAGTATTTTTTTTACGATAGTTAACTCATTTTGATATTCTTGTAATTGTTTTTTCAGGGTAAGAAAGGATGCAATATAGGGAAGAACTTCCAGCTGTTTACAAGAAGCGGTTAGTTGTTCTAAGGAGATTTTTTCCTGTTTCATCAAATCTCTGCCATGCCAATAAAGATAAAATGGTTTATTCCGTAAGCCG
>CAZEIB010000217.1:0-4007 GCA_964511785.1 uncultured Oscillospiraceae bacterium | reverse complement strand
TTTTGACGGTTTAGCCATTGCTTGGGCAGTGGTAGAATATATTTGCAATAAAAACAAAATTGGGGGTAAAACCTTATTTGCCACTCATTATCACGAATTATCTCAGTTGGAAGGAAGCTTAGAAGGGGTCATTAACTACTGCATATCTGTAAAAGAGCGTGGAGAAGATGTGATTTTTTTACGAAAAATCATTCCCGGGGGAGCAGATAAAAGTTTTGGAATTCATGTGGCTCATTTAGCGGGATTACCTACGGAAGTTCTTCAAAGGGCAAGAGAAATTCAAGCTCGCCTTGAAGTAAGCGATATTAACCAAAATACCATTGGGCAAAACATATTGGAAACGGGAGAAAAACCAAAGGATAAGCAAGTGGACCTATTTCATTTTGCCCAAACAGAATTGATTGAAGAGATGAAAAAACTGGATGTAATGGCCATGACCCCCATGGATGCAATGAATACGTTGTTTTTATTAAAGGAAAAGGCCAGAAAGCTATAAGGGAAGAAAATGGGAAAAATACAAAAATTAACACCGGAACTTATTGGAAAAATTGCTGCAGGAGAGGTGGTAGAGCGACCTGCTGCGGCTATTAAAGAGCTGGTAGAAAACAGTATGGATGCGGGGGCCAGTGCCATTACCATAGAAATTAAAGAGGGCGGTATCTCTTATTTTCGTGTAACAGATAATGGTAGCGGTATTCCTCAAGAGCAAATACGTATGGCTTTTGAACGCCATGCCACCAGTAAAATAGATAAAGAAGAAGATTTATATGCCATAGCTACCCTAGGGTTTAGAGGAGAAGCTTTGGCTTCTATTGCGGCTGTAAGCCAAGTAACTTGTACTACCAGAACAGAAAAAGATAGCCATGGGATTAAAATTGTTAACCAGGGAGGACATATTGTAGAGGTACAAGAAGCTTCTTCACCCCAGGGGACGACCTTTGTTGTAGAGAACTTATTTTTTAATACCCCTGTCAGGTTAAAATTTTTAAAAAAACCTGCCTATGAAGCAGGCCTTGTGGCAGATTTTGTGATGCGCTTAATTTTATCCAGACCTGATATTTCTTTTAGGTTTATCAATCAGGGAAAAACTGTATACCATAGCCCCGGAGATGGGAAAATTGATTCAGCCATTTACAGCATTTATGGAAAAGAGATGCTGGAATCCATGCGCTATATTAAAGGAGCCCAAAATGGCATGGCTATAGAAGGTTATATTGGTATAGGTGATAGTGCAAGGGGAAATAGAAATCATCAATCCTTTTTTATTAATGGCAGGTATATGAAAAGTTTGCTGCTCTCTCAAGGGTTGGAGCAAGGGGCAAGAGAAAGGGTGACCATTGGGCATTTTCCTACTTGCGTGCTATACATTACCATGAATTACGATAAGGTGGACGTAAACGTGCACCCTAATAAACTGGAAGTACGTTTTCAAAATGAAATGGCTATACTAGAAGGAATGCGAGATCTAGTGCAAGAGGCTTTGGTACAGGATACCCCTTTAAGCCACATTCCCCAAATGACCCTAGTGGAAGAAAAGAAAAAGGAAGGTTTTTCCTCTTTTCATCAGGTAAAAACCACAAAAATTGTAGAAAACGCTGAGATTCTTGCTAAAGAAAAAGGAAAAGAAAATAAGAGCACATTTTTACAAGAAGAAAAAAGTGAAAAAGAAAAGCTTTTAGAAGCCTTTTCCCAAATAGGGCAAAGTATGGGAGAAAAAAAGGAAAAGAATACCTTGGTTTTTAGAGAAAGGTCTTATGAACCACCTTTATACACTGGTACACAAACAAGGGAAAACCATCCTCTTAATAAGCCCTTAGAGAAAAGTGAAATATTGAAGGAAAAAGAAGGGAATATTTTCAATACAGAGGATCAAAATCTTGAAAGGAGTTCTATAAAAGAAACCATTCAAGAAACCTTTGTAGTAAAAGAAAAAGAAGAGGATGTATCTGTTGTCAAAGCTAAATTATCGGTAATTGGGGTAGTGTTTAAAACATATATTTTGGTAGAATATGTTGATCAGTTGCTTTTAATAGACCAACATGCCGCCCACGAGCGACTACTTTACGATGAGTTGATGGAAGCTTTAGACCGCCATACTGGCGCTCAGCAATTGTTGGTTCCTCAGGTAATTTCCCTAACCTTTAATGAAAAAACGACGCTACATACTTATAAGCAACCTTTAGAAGAAGTAGGTTTTCAGATAGAAGATTTTGGAGAGAATACCATTCAATTACGGGCAGTACCTGTAATTTTAGGGCAACCTCAAGCAAAAAACTATTTTTTGGAAATATTAGATGAAATGGAAAACAAAAAAGGGCTGAGCACTGTTGAAAAAAGAAGAAGCGCTATTATTCAAATGGCTTGTAAAAGAGCCGTTAAAGGCGGGGAAAACCTACCTATGGTAGAACTTGAGTCTATTGTTGAAGAACTAATTGAAAAAGGCGTTACCCCTACTTGCCCTCATGGACGACCACTAGTAGTTGCCATTACGCAAAAAGAGCTGGAAAAGCGTTTTAAGCGAATACAGTAAGGAGATTTAAATGAAAAAAAAGCCTTTAATTGCTGTGGTGGGTCCTACAGCCTCGGGCAAAAGTGCCTTGGCCTTTTACCTTGCAAAACAAGTGGACGGGGAAATAGTTGCCATGGACTCTATGCAAGTTTATCAGCAGTTAAACATCGGTACGGCCAAAGCCTCTAAAAAAGAACAGGAAGAAATTCCCCATCATTTGATTGATGTTGTTTCCCCTTGGGAAGAGTACAGTGTATCTCAATACCGGGAGAAGGCATTAAAAAGTATTGAAGAAATTTTTCAGCGAGGAAAACAGCCGATTTTAGTTGGGGGCACCGGATTATACTACCAATCTATACTACAACCAATTCAGTTAGGTCATGTAGGAAAAAATGAGGGTTTTAGAAAAACCTTGGAAAAAATAGGGGCAACAGAAGATGGGAAAAAAGAACTTCATCGGCTTTTACAAGAAAAAGATATGAAGGCAAGTGAAAAAATTCATAAAAATGATGTAAAAAGAGTTATTAGAGCATTGGAAGTAATTGAAAGTACAGGGGAACTGTTTTCAGCACAACGAGGCTTATGGAAAGAAGACTCTCCTTACAAAATGCAGTCTTTTGCGGTTCATTGGCCTAGAGAAATTCTCTATCAAAGAATCAATCATAGGGTAGATCAAATGATGAAAGAGGGCTTATTAGAAGAAGTAGAGGGTCTAATAAAAGAGGGAGTGCCTTCTATTGCTCAAAGTATGCAAGGTATTGGCTATAAGGAGCTAGTACCGGTGCTGGCTGAAGGTAGCCCTTTAGAAGAAGCCCTTGAAAAACTGAAGCAGAGCACCCGAAAATATGGGAAAAGGCAGATAACTTGGTTTAAGCGTTACGAGCACATCACATGGCTAGAGCCTGATACCATGGAAGAAGATGCTATTAACAAGATAAAAAAGGAGATCGTAAATGCCACTGAAGTTTAAGAAGGAAAAAAGCTGGAAAGATTATATTGTTGAAGCACAAAATCAATGTAGAGAAGTATTTGAAAATATTGAAAAAATAGAAGAATACCATACCAAAAGGGTGTTGGCTGCTATGCAAGAGTGTAATATTGCTACAAGACACTTTGCCCCTAGCACTGGCTACGGCTATGATGATGTGGGAAGAGATACCTTGGAAAGACTGTACGCATTGCTTTTTAACACCCAAGATGCTTTGGTAAGGCCGCAAATAGCCTCGGGAACCCACGCCCTTTCCCTTTGCTTGTTCGGTATTCTTTTGCCGGGAGACCATGTATTAAGTGTAACGGGAAAACCTTATGATACCATGGAAGAAGTGCTAGGACTTGGAGAGGAACCGGTAATAGGCTCTTTAAAGGAAATGAAAGTATCTTTTTCAATGGTGGATTTAGACGAAAAAGGTTATTTAAACATCAAAGCCATTGAAGAAAAGATTCAAGCCAATACAAAAATGATTATGGTGCAACGAAGCAGAGGATACGATTGGCGTAG
>CAZEIB010000216.1:3576-4010 GCA_964511785.1 uncultured Oscillospiraceae bacterium | reverse complement strand
CCTTGCAACGGTAACCCTTTCTTTGGCTTCAATGGCTTGGTGTAGACCGTCGGAATAGCGCCTTCCTACCATTAAACGACCTGTAAACTCATCCACAATCACTACTTCATCATTTTGCACCACATAGTCTACGTCTTTTTTCATAGTGACGTTGGCTTTTAAGGCTTGAATAATGTGGTGGTTAATTTCGGTGTTTTCAATATCGGATAGGTTGTCAATGCCAAAAGAATTTTCCGCTTTGGCGGTACCTTCTTCTGTTAAAATAACAGCTTTTTGTTTTTCATCAATAGAATAGTCAACCTCATTTTTAAGGCGAGATACAAAACGATCAGCCTTCTGATACATATCAGTAGAAGCTTCTCCTTGACCGGAGATAATTAAAGGAGTACGGGCTTCGTCAATTAAAATAGAGTCAACCTCGTCAATAATGGCAA
>CAZEIB010000216.1:0-3566 GCA_964511785.1 uncultured Oscillospiraceae bacterium | reverse complement strand
ATATCTTCTTTATAAATCACCATATTATCTCGAAGATAATCAAAGCCTAGTTCATTATTGGTTGCATAAGTAATATCACATAAATAAGCTTCTTTGCGCTCTTCAGGGTCTAAGTCATGAACAATTAACCCAACACTTAAACCTAAAAATCGGTGAACTTTTCCCATCCATTCGCTGTCACGTTTGGCTAAATAATCGTTAACGGTAACAATATGCACCCCGTTGCCGCTTAAAGCATTTAAATAAGCAGGCATAACAGAAACCAAGGTTTTACCTTCACCGGTTTTCATTTCTGCAATTCGGCCTTGGTGTAGCACAATGCCCCCCAGAAGCTGCACAGGATAGGGGCGCATACCTACGCTGCGCCAAGCAGCTTCTCTAACGGTAGCAAAGGCGTCAACCAACAAATCATCCAAGGTTTCTCCTTTGGTTAAACGGTCTTTAAAAAGTTGAGTTTTATTTTTCAAATCCTCATCTGTTAAGCTTTTGTACTCGTCCTCTTTGGCTACAATTAAATCCACTGTTTTATTAAGTTTTTTAATAGCGGTATCGTTGCTGTTTCCAAAAAGTTTTTTAATAAAATTTTTCATTCATTTCTCCTTTAAAAGGCTTAAGCATTCTTTAAATATGCCAAAGTACATTATACCATGGAGAGGGAATTTCTAGCAAGGAATAGACAATGGTATTTTCCATGTATTAATGGACTAAGAAACTTTTCTTTTTTTTGGAATTTTGTTATACTGTAAAACAAATTGAACCATCTTTGTTCAATGGAAAATGGTGTAGAAAGGTAGTATGGTAAAGTGGAACAAAGAAAAGAAAATCAACAGATGTGGAATACATCCATAGAAAAAGGAGATAGAGATGTATTACAGGCCTTGCAGCTTAAACGGTTGCAAAGGTCTGTTTTTAATGCCTATCACCATGTGCCTTTGTACAAACGAAATATGGACAGGGCTAAAATAAAACCTGAAGACATTCAATCCTTAGAAGATATAAGACATCTTCCTTTAACTTGTAAATTAGACTTAAGAGATGAATATCCCTTTGGCTTATTGGCAGTGCCCATGAAAGAAATTGTTCGTATACATGCCTCCAGCGGAACAACAGGGCAACCTATTACAGCAGGCTATACGAAGAATGATTTAGCCATGTGGGCAGAAAACGTGGCTCGTATTGCAGTGGCCTCAGGGGTAACCAATGAAGACATTGCTCAAATTGCCTTTGGATATACGTTGTTTACAGGAGCCTTTGGCTTACATGGTGGCCTTGAGGAAATTGGTACAGCCATTATTCCCATTTCCAGCGGAAATACCAAAAGGCAAATTAACATTATGAAAGATTTTGGAACCACAGTGCTGATTGCCACCCCCAGTTATGCCTTACATATGGCAGAAATTGCGGAAGAAATGGGGGTTATGAGCAAGTTAAAGCTGAAAACAGGTTTATTTGGCGCTGAAGGGTCAACAGAAGCGATGCGCATGGAACTGGAAAGCAGATGGGGAATTACCGTTACAGAAAACTACGGTTTAACCGAGGTGCTGGGCCCCGGCGTTGCAGGAGAGTGTTTGTGCAAATGCGGTATGCACATAAATGAAGATCATTTTTACCCTGAGATTATTCATCCCGACACAGGAGCGGTACTTCCTATAGGGGAAGAAGGGGAATTAGTATTAACCACTTTAACCAAAGAAGGACAACCTACCTTGCGTTATCGAACAAGGGATATTACAAGGCTTGTGTATAATTCCTGTGATTGTGGACGCACTTTAGTAAGAATGGAAAAGGTTAAAGGGCGTAGTGATGATATGCTCATTATCCGTGGAGTAAATGTATTTCCTTCACAAATTGAAAGCATTCTTCTTGAAGAGAAAGGGGTAGGCCCCCACTATGAAATTGTGGTTGACAGAAAAAATCATATTGATTATATGGAAGTGAAAACAGAACTGATTGATGGAAGTTTACTTGAAAGTTTTAGAGAATTGGAAGGTTTGCAACAGCGAATTCATAATAGCTTAAAAACCATATTAGGCCTTGATATTAAAGTCACCTTGGTTTCCCCTAACAGCTTAAAGCGTTTTGAGGGAAAGGCGAAAAGAGTAACGGATTTACGAAACTTATGATAAATAGGAGCGAAAAAAATGAAAGAATTAATGTTAGGCAATGAAGCCATTGCAAGAGGAGCTTATGAAGCAGGGGTAAAAGTGATTTCAAGTTATCCAGGCACTCCCAGTACGGAAATTACAGAATATGCTGCTACCTATGAAGACATAAACTGTGAATGGGCTACCAATGAAAAAGTGGCTACAGAAGTAACTTTTGGGGCGGCCTTAGCTGGGGCAAGGGCAATGACCTGTATGAAACATGTGGGGGTAAACGTAGCGGCAGACCCTATTTTCACAGCATCTTATACAGGGGTTCGCTCAGGGATGGTGATTGTATGCGCAGATGATCCTGGGATGCATTCCAGTCAAAATGAGCAAGATAGCCGCTACTATGCTAGAGCTGCTCATATTCCCATGTTAGAGCCCGGGGATAGTCAAGAGTGTAAAGATTTTACAAAATTGGCTTTTGAATTAAGTGAAAAATACGATACTCCGGTATTTTTACGTATTACAACACGTATTGCACACTCAAGAAGTATTGTAACTTTAGGGGAAAGAGTTGATGTAGGGGTAAAAGATTATGGAAAAGACCCCATGAAATACGTAATGATGCCAGGAATGGCCAGAAAACGCCATGTTATTGTAGAAAAAAACATGAAGGATTTAGCAGATGAAAGCAACAGACTATCTGTTAATCAAACTTACTATGCAGACCAAAGTTTGGGGATTATTTGCAGTGGTGTAGTATATCAATATGTAAAAGAGGCGCTACCTCATGCAAGCATACTAAAACTTGGTATGGTTCATCCTCTGCCTAAAAATATCGTTCAAGACTTTGCTGAAAAAGTGGAGCGATTGGTGGTAATAGAAGAGCTGGAAGGAATTATTGAAGAGCAAATTGCAGCTATGGGGATTCAAGTAGAAGGAAAAAACTTAACAGGGTACCAGGGAGAACTTTCAGTCTTAGCTGTAGAGAAAATGTTTGGAAAAAAAGAAGAAGAACTTCTTGAAGGTGACCTTCCGCCAAGGCCTCCTGTATTATGCCCTGGTTGCCCTCATAGAGGAGTTTTTCATGCCTTAAACAAAGAAAAACTTACGGTTATGGGCGATATCGGTTGTTATACCATGGCGGCTTTACCACCATTATCCGCCATGGATGCCTCCCTTTGTATGGGGGCAAGTATCGGTATGGCCTTTGGGGCTGAAAAAGCTCAAGGAAAAGAGTTTTCAAAACATACAGTGGCCGTTATTGGAGATAGTACCTTTATGCATAGTGGCATTACGGCACTGTTAGATGCAGTTTATAACGGAAGCGCCATTACAGTAATGATTTTGGATAATCGCATTACCGGCATGACAGGACATCAACAAAACCCTGCCAGCGGGAAAAATATTTATGGGAACAAAGCTCCTCAAGTAGATTTATTACAGCTTTGTAAAGCTTGTGGGGTAGAACATGTG
>CAZEIB010000215.1:0-4026 GCA_964511785.1 uncultured Oscillospiraceae bacterium | reverse complement strand
AGTTTTTTCTGCTATTAAGGTGGTCATTCGCTCGTCTTGAAAAAAAACTTTGATCCCTTTTTTGGATAATTCTTTCCCGAAATCCAGGGTTTTTAAGGCTTGCCCCCCCAAACTTCCATCCATGTTCTTTGGTAGTCCGCATAATACCCAATGGGTTTGATGGGTATTGCACAATTTTTCTATATACCCTGTATCAGGCCCATAACCAATCCTTTTGTATACTTCCAAGGGTCTGGCTATCATTCGGCTTTCATCGCTTACGGCAATACCAATTCGTACATCTCCTATGTCTAAAGCAATAATTTTTTTATTCATTAAACCACCTTAATACAAAATTCGGGACAAGTGACTGCACAATAGCCACATCGAACACATTTTTCCAAGTCTACTTGAGCCTTTCCCTCTTTTACAATTATGGCTCGTTGTCCACAGCGTTTTTCACAATTTCCGCAACCAATGCACCAATCGTGAATCATAAGTTTCCTAGGGGCTTTTCGGCTTTTTTCAATCGCCCTTGCATTGGGTCGTTCATCAGCAAACAAGGCCGTATTCACGTCTATTTCCTCAAAGGACTGCATTCCTAAAGCAACAGCATCCATGAATGGTAAGTTTCTAACATAGGCTATCGCCTCTTCAACTTGTCCTAACAGGTGACCGCCGCCAAGGGCCTTCATCCCGTATATTCCAATACCCGCATCATGGGCTTTTGCACAAGCTTTTTCCATATCCATTCTTGTACCGTCACTGATCCCTATCCCCTCTATATTCAATAGAGGGTGTATCACATCTAAGCCCGGATACCTTGGCCCATAGTCAACTACCTCTACCCTATGGGTTGAAACCCCTACGGCACCAATGTTCCCCTTTGATTTTTGAGATAAAAAAAACTCGAAAGCTTCCCTATGCCCTTTCATAGTGTAAATACTTTCTTGTTCATGAAGTAAAAAGATATCGATATAATCTTTATTTAAAGCTTTTCTCGCTTCATCAAAAGCTTTTTGCGCTTCTTCTTTATTCCATGCATAGGATTTTGTTGCCACTTGGAGGGAAGGTTTTTTTGCTATTGCCAACTTTAATGGTTCATAAGTATCATACAATTGCGCTGTATCATAAAGAGTAATTCCTTTTTCAGCAGCATATAAAATCAAATCCCTACCTTTTTCAGGAGAAAAATTCTGTTGCAAAGGACTTAGGGTTAAAGTGCCAAAAGCCAATGCAGAAACAACTACATCGGTGTTTCCTATTTGCTTTTTTTTCATTCTGCCTTTAACTGTCCCTGTAAATAAAAGCTTACCAATTCTTCCATAATTTCATCTCGTTCCAAGCGGCAAATCATGCTGCGCGCCTGATTATGGCTGGTAATATAGGTAGGATCCCCTGAAATTAGATAACCTACAATTTGAGTAATGGGATCATACCCTTTTGCTTCTAAAGCATGGTATACATAAATCAATATATCTTTAGCAACGTTTCCTGTTTCTAAAATTGGAGACAGTTTTGTAGTTTCAAAGGCATCTGTCATATTAAAACCTCCCTATATACATATGCAATTATTATAACGTATTTTCCCTTTATATTCAATAAGTATCTGGGTTTTCCTGCATATCTGTAATTTTTATACCCAGTGGAAAAACTCTTCAGGAAGAGGAGCAGAAAATTTCATCTTTTCTTGAGTTGTGGGGTGAATAAAAGCCATTTCCCACCCATGCAACATCAACCTGCTTCCCTTTCGATTCTTTTTGCCATAAATACTGTCTCCCACAATAGGATTTCCATGGTCTGCCATGTGAACACGAATTTGATGGGTTCGTCCAGTAATAATTTGTACTTTAATACTGGTGAATGGGGGAATTTCTTTTATTTTTTCCCAATAGGTTAAAGCCTCTCTACCTAAAGGATTTATAGCCATTTTTTTTCGGTCTTTATTGCTTCTACCAATGGGTTTCTCAATTTTTCCTTCAAAAGCCAAATGCCCGTGTACAACAGCAATATAAATTTTATTGATTGTTCGATTTTTAAATTGTTCACTAAGATTTTGATGGCTCTCATTATTTTTGGCCACCACCATAATTCCGGAGGTTTCTTTATCTAACCTGTGAACAATTCCAGGTCGTTCCCTTCCCCCAATAGTAGATAAATCAGAGGTGTAATACAGTAATCCATTTACTAACGTTGGTTGTTGTAAACCCGCTCCTTGATGAACTAACAATCCTGCTGGCTTATTAATTACCAGTAAATCTCGATCTTCATATAAAATTTCAAATTCCGTTTTTTCTGCCTTTGGATTGTTTTCCTCTTCTTTTGGAACAAGAATTCTAATTTCTTTTCCTTCTTCAATTTTTACACTGGGTTTTAACATCTTTTTTCCTTGTACTGTACAATACCCTTCTTTGATTAATTGGGCACCTTGGGATCTGGTAAGAGGGGTGCTTTCTCCAATCAATCGGTCTAAACGGTCTGGAAAGTTTGAAACAAATTGATATTCCTTCATTTACTCTTTTCTCTCCTTTTTGGCTAAAGGTTTTTTAGAAAAAAGAATCATGGCCATTAACAGAATAATTCCCCCTACAATGCAAACATCTGCTATATTGAAAACTGGAAAGGAAAAAAAGGTTATTTCCAGCATATCTACTACGAAACCATAAAGCAATCGATCTACAGCATTTCCAATAGCACCAGCCAATATTAACGAGACTGCTATTTTGTTTCCTTTAGAAAGATTATATCGCCATAAATAGTAGCCCGCAACCCCTAACAAAAGAATTACTAAATAGACTTGAATATAACCAAAGGAAGGTAATATACCAAAGCCCATTCCTTTGTTGGCTACAAAATTCAAGCTGAAAACATGAGGGATCACTTGTATAGAATCTTGATCTTTCAAATAAATTAAGGCCCATCCTTTAGTGACCCGATCTATCACAATTAACAAAATTGTTATAACGTATACCATATTTCCCTTTCAAAAAAGGTTTCTTAGAAAAGCAATTGCTCTTTCTAAGAAACCTTTTGATATTATGAAGATTATATTAATTCAATAATAGCCATTTCAGCTCCATCGCCACGGCGAGGACCTAACTTGTATATTCTGGTATATCCACCAGCAGCGTTTTTTTCTTCATTACGGGTTTTGTACTTAGGACCAATTTCTCTAAACAGTTTTTCCACTGCAGGAAATTTCACATCTGCGGTACGTTCACGATACTCATTCTTGTTTTCCCCATCTTCTTTTTCAATGGTTACTGGATATAAGTAAGCCATAATTTGACGACGGGCATGAAGTTTAGAAGGGGCATCATTTACCACATCAATGGTTACGATTTGACCTTTTTCATTATGAAACTGCTTTTGTACATCTACTGTGTTATCACATTCGCGAATGGCTAAGGTGATTAATTTTTCTGCAGCAGAACGCACTTCTTTTGCGCGTGCTAAGGTGGTTTCGATACGACCGTGCCAAATTAAATTGGTCACTTGATTTCTTAGCAGGGCTTTGCGCTGATCGGCAGTACGACCCAATTTACGTTGCGCCATGGAACGTTTCCTCCTTTATGGGCATCTTACTATTTCTGCGTTATTTACTCGTCATTAGGACGCAGCGTAAGCTCAAGTGCGCCCAATTTTTTAACCACTTCTTCCAAGCTCTTACGGCCTAGATTACGAACCTTCATCATATCATCTTCGCTACGCTCAATTAACTCTCCTACAGAGTTAATGCCTGCACGTTTCAAACAGTTGTAGGCGCGTACAGATAAATCCAGTTCTTCAATGGTCATTTCTAATACTTTTTCTTTCTTATCTTCTTCCGGTGTGTTAAAGTTAACCGGCATTTCCTGGTCTGTTAGACCAATAAATAAAGAAAGATGTTCACTAAGAATTTTTGCAGCATAACTAATGGCTTCATCTGGATGAAGACTTCCATTAGTCCACACTTCTAAAGTTAAACGATCATAGTCGGTAATTTGTCCAACACGAGTATCTTCAATGTTGTAATTAACTTTTCTAACAGGGCTGAAGATAGAATCG
>CAZEIB010000214.1:0-4049 GCA_964511785.1 uncultured Oscillospiraceae bacterium | reverse complement strand
TGCCTTTGCCTTTTGACCCTTTAGAAGTTTTTATTACCCTTGCCCATAAAAGAAACATGAAGTTTGAAGCATGGATAAACCCTTATCGGGTTATTTCACCAGCAAGGCCTATCACGTTAAGTAAAGACCATATTGCTACCACTTGGCTTAAGGAAGATGAAAACCATTTAAAGCAAAGGGTACTTCCTTGGGAAAAGGGGTTATATTTAAACCCTGCTTCAAAGGATGTACAAAAATTGATTGTTGAAGGTATTAGAGAACTAATAACCTATTACCCTATTGATTCCATTCAGTTTGATGATTATTTTTACCCTACTACTAGCCCCTTATTTGATAAGCCTTGGTGGGAAGAGAATATTTCTCAAGAGAATTTATCCCTTTGGCGAAAAGAGCAGGTAAGTATTTTAATGAAAAAAGTTTATACGGAAATTAAGAACAGGAACCCTCAGGTTTCCTTTGGGGTAAGCCCTCAAGGAGAGGCTACTATTAACCGGGAAGAGCTTTACTGCGATTTTGATTTGTGGCAAAGGGAAGAAGGATTTATTGATTATATTATGCCTCAACTTTACTGGGGTTTTCATCATGAAGATCAAAACAGCAGCCGCCATTTTGATTCTTCCCTTAAAGAATGGTTAACCATGCCTCGCCATAAAAAAGTTGCTTTATATATTGGCCTTGCTCCTTATTTAATTGGAGAAGGAGATGGCTATTCTGCTCATCAGCAAGAGTGGAAATCCGGCCAGCAAATGGCACAAATGGTAAAACAATTAGAATTAAACCATATTCAGGGTTTTTGTCTATTTCGTTATCATTCTCTTTTCTCTTATACAACTTCCCCATGGGAAAAAGAGATACTAAAAGAAAGAAAAAATTTAAGGATATCGCTACATCAATAACCCAAGTATACCATATTTTTCTTTGTTAAGATAGATGGAAAAGAAAGAGATGTTAAGGTATGATAAAGGTAAGAGATTGATAGAAAGGAAGAATATCATGACACCAACAATGGAAAAAAAGAGGCTTATTGGGCAGCGAATTGCCCTTGGTTTTAGCGGCAGCACTTTAACAGAAGATTTTAAACGACTGGTTAAAGAATATAAAGTAGGAAATGTGATTTTATTTAGAGAGAACCTGTTAAACCGTAATCAGGCAAAGGAGTTGTGCAAAGAAATTCATCAGCTGATTTTAACTGAAACCGGTTATCCTCCCTTTATTACCATTGACCAAGAAGGGGGAATGGTAACTCGTTTACCAGAGGACATGATTAATGTGCCCGGTGCCATGGCTTTGGCTGCTTCAGGAGAAGTTAAAAATGCCTTTGATGCCGCCCTTTTAACTGCAGGAGAGTTACGGGAAATAGGGGTAAACTTTAACTTGGCCCCGGTACTTGATGTAAATTCTAACCCTCAAAACCCTGTTATTGGAGTACGAAGCTATGGAACCAGTCCTCAGAAAGTAAAGTCTTTTGCCCTTGAAACCATTAAAGCTTATGAAAATACCGGAGTGCTTTGCTGTGGGAAACATTTTCCCGGCCATGGGGATACAGCTGTGGATTCTCATTTGGCTTTGCCTTTGATAGACAGCCCTATGGAAAGTTTGAAAAAAATGGAATTGGCTCCTTTCCAAGCTGCTATTGATGGAGGGATTCCGGCCATTATGACTACCCACATCCTCTTTCCCCAGTTAGAAGAAGAAAGAATTCCCGCTACCATGAGCCGTAAAATTATTACAGATTTACTGAAAAATCAAATGGGTTTTAAAGGTTTGGTGCTATCTGACGGAATGGAAATGAATGCCATTAAGGAAGAATATACCACCCCTGTAGGTTGTGTAAAGGCCATTGCCGCCGGGGTAGATATTGTGTTTGTATGCCATGATGTAGATTTAATGGAAAAAAGTATTCAAGCCGTTACCAAAGCTTTTGAAGAAAACCACTATAATAAGGAAGAATTTATAGCTTCTGTAGAGAAAATTTTATCTTTTAAAGAAAAAAGTGATCAAGCTTTTCGTAGTCCCTTCCCCACACCTTTTCCCTCTTTACCAAAGGCCAAGGAAGAAAATGCCGCTTTAATGAAAAAAACTTTGGTTTTAGCCGGGAATCCCTTGTCACCTTTAGGAAACCGGCCCTTCTTTATTGGGCCTTTGGCTTATCGTTCTACCATTGCCTCCACCCCTGCAGACACTTCCTTGGCTTTTGCCCCTTGGTTTGGAAAAGAATTACAAGGGAAGGATATTACCAGCCCTTTAAACCCTACCAAAGAAGAAATTTCCAACCTTATAAAGGGCCTTCAAACAAAACCAATGACCCATTTGGTAATTGCCACCTATAACGGCCATTTAAATCAGGGGCAAATTGATTTAGCCAATGAGTTGGTTGATTTAGGGAAAGAAAAAAAGATTCCTGTAACGGTAATTGCCCTGCGTAATCCCTACGATTTGCCCCTAGTATCGAAAGAAGCTACAAAAATTGCTGCTTTTGAATATTCAATTAACAGTTTTTACGCTTTAAAAGCTTGTTTACAAGGAGAGTTTATTCCCACAGGAAAGTTAGACATTAGCCTATAAATTTTATATTTATTAACCATTTGAAGGGATGATTTTATGGCAGATATGCTGGTTCATTTATTAAACCTACCGGAAGGAAAAGTGATTTATGACGCCCTTGAGAAGGATGGAGTTGAAATTTTTCGACCTATCGGCCCTGATAAAGAAGAAGTTATTGCTTGGGTGAAAGAATATTCCAGTTCTGCTGCTGCCAGTGAATGTGACATGTGTTTTTCTAACAAGCCTATTAGCTGTTTTATTGCCACCAGAAAAAGTAAAATGATTGGCTATGCCTGTTATGATGCAACAGCCCCAAACTTTTTCGGCCCTACAAAAGTGCTGGAAGAAGAACAGGGCAAAGGCATTGGAAAAGCCCTTTTGTTAAAAGCCCTTTGGGCTATGCGAGAATATGGTTATGTATATGCCATTATTGGCGGTATCGGCCCTCAAAAATTTTATGAAAAAACCGTAGGGGCTACTTTAATCCCCAATTCTACCCCGGGAGTGTATCAGTTTTTTTTACGAAAAAGAAAGTAGTCCTATTCTTCCTATTCTTTAAATCAAAAAACAAGGTACTTCTTGTTGAAAGAAGTACCTTGTTTTTTCTTGTTTATTTAGTTAACAGTGCGTAAGCCGCAGTACCTTCATCAATAATTTCTTGTAGTCCTTGGCCTTTTAGTGCTTCGTATTTTTCAAAAAACTCGTCAATGGTAATTTGCCCAACGATACATTGATCCCGGATAACGCAAACACCGTTGTTTACAGTTTCTGCTGCATATTCTGTCCAAGCTTCTGTTTCTAATGTTTGAGGCATGGCATAGAAATGTCCTTCATTTACAACAGCTAGGCCGTTATAGAAAGATTGAGAAGCATCGTCTAACTCTTCTAAAGATTTGCCTGCGAATAGACCTTGCATAAAGGCATCGGTTCTCCATCTGCCACCAAAGGGTTCGTATTGCATACCCAGTTCACGATATTTTACAAAGCCTTCGGCCACTACTTCAGGTTTTAACACGTGAGCACCTTCCACTAAATCGTGATGAACCCCTTCTAAACCGTAGTTGTAAATAAGGTTTCCTTCTTCGCCAAAGTTCCAGTTAAAAGCTTTTAAAATATTTTCTACTTTTCCAGCTTCTTGGGCTGCAACAGTAATACACCATAGGGGGGTTACTGCTTTACGTTCTTGGGTAATAGAATCTCCGTGAGGCCCAGTAATTGGAATACCACAAGTCCATAGGGCTTTTTCATCTCCACCGTCACGTAAAACTCCGGTAGAAACTCTAGCTCTTTCTGCCCAAGTCATGGCAGAGCCTACTAAGTTACTATCCATAGCAGTGAAAAGATCTGCTTGTTTACGGGTACTGAATTCCGGGTCTAGTAAACCTTCTTCAAATAGGCCCCGTACGGCTTCCAAGAATTCTTTATAACGAGGATGTTCATAAACCATGGTGTAGGTTCCGTCATCTAATACACAAAACTGTGTATCTGCAGAAGTTTTGATGCCA
>CAZEIB010000213.1:0-4149 GCA_964511785.1 uncultured Oscillospiraceae bacterium | reverse complement strand
GGAAAAGAAGCCCAAACTATTGTAGCTAAAGACATTATTCGCCGTCCCGTTCGTTCCGACGTTGAACCTCCTCAAGGCCTCATTTCCTTTGACGAGATTCCTCTTGTAGATTATGATATTCCTTGGGCCGCAGAACATAAAGCTGACATTTTAGAACAATTTGCTGATTTGTTAGATTAATATCTTCTTTAGTTAAAATGCAGGCGAGTCCCCTCGCCTGCATTTGCTTATATAATAGTTTGGAGCTGATTTTTTTGAGTAAACAATTACAAATTAACAATGTGGTAAAAACCTATGGATCTTTAAATGCTGTGGATCACATTACCCTCACCATTAAGTCCGGTGAGTTTTTTACATTACTGGGACCAAGCGGTTGTGGAAAAACTACCTTGCTTCGAATGATTGCAGGCTTTAACACCATTGATGCTGGAGAAATCTTCTTTGATGATCAACGAATTAATGATGTAGATCCCCATAAACGTAATACGGGTATGGTTTTTCAAAACTATGCTATTTTCCCCCATATGTCCGTATATGATAATGTTGCCTATGGCCTAAAAGCTCGTAGAATTAGAGGAGAGCAACTCAATAAGCAAGTAAATGAAGCTTTAGAAATGATGCATATTGGTGAGTATGCAAACCGCTCTCCTAATCAACTATCCGGTGGGCAGCAACAAAGAGTTGCTCTTGCCCGGGCCATTGCCATCAAGCCTGATATTTTACTTATGGACGAGCCTTTATCTAATCTGGATGCAAAACTTCGTGTACAAATGCGTAGTACTATTAAGCAACTACAAAGACAGTTGAAAATTACCACTGTTTATGTTACCCATGATCAAGAAGAAGCCCTAGCTATTTCAGATAGGATTGCTGTAATGAATAAAGGAAAAGTTATGCAATTAGACAGCCCTGAACAAATATATCGTCGTCCTTCTAATGCCTTTGTTGCTAACTTTATTGGTACTTCCAGTTTTCTCCCTTGTACAATTAAAAATGGTGCTGTTTATTTAGAAGGTAATGATATTGGTTTGTTAAATCATTCTTTACCGCAAGGAGATGCTTTGCTCTCTATTCGTCCAGAAGAATATATGATTGCTGATAATGGGCAAGGAATCTTAAATGATTGCGAAATTCTTTTGGAAACTTTTTTAGGTGACTTTATCTCTTATGATATTAAACTACCTGATGGAAGTATAATACAGCTTAATGAATATACAAAAGATACTTCCACCATATTATCTCCCGGCACCAAAGTAGGCTTAGGTTTTGACATAAACCGAATTAATCTATTTGATGCCGATGGAAGGGTGGCTTTATTATGAAATCAGCTAGACGACGTATTCCTGCATTAAAATATGTTTTTATCGGATTCATGGTTCTTTCTCTCTTACTTATTGTCGTAAGCGTTTTTGGCGCTTATAACAGTAATCGAATTGCAAAAAGTACCGAAGAAATTCTATTATCACCTTTAAGTCATTTTTTTGCTACTTACCATGAACTTCTTTTTCTTTGTGCTACCATTGCTGCTTTAGCAGGATTTATCTGTTTTTTCTTTTCCGGTTACCCCTTTGATTTTTGGATTACCGCCGGAATTTTAATTTTTCTGGCTTTAGCCATTTTTTTGGTTTACCCTCTGGCTAATTTATTCTTTACTTCCTTCAAGGGTAAAGAGGGTGGTTTTTCTTTTGAACATTTTTTACGGTTTTTCCAAAAATCTCGTTATTATAAATCTTTTTTCAACTCTATCTTAGTATGTGTGGTAACTACCCTGGCAGCTCTTATTGTTGGTTTGCCTATGGCTTATTTGGTTAGTAGAACCAATGTTTGGGGTAAAAAAATCATCCGTATTTTAGTTACTATTTCCCTTATGAGTCCTCCTTTTATTGGTGCCTATTCTTGGATTATTCTAATGGGCAACAATGGGGTTTTACGTAATTTGTTAGAGGGCTTATTCAAAATTAGTTTCCCCAGTATTTACGGCTTTAATGGCATTGTATGGGTGTTAACCATGAAACTTTATGCCTATGTATTTTTATATGTTACAGGTGCCCTAGGGTCTATTGATGCCTCTTTAGAAGAAGCTGCCGAAAACCTAGGGGTAAGCAAAATGAAAAGGTTATGGACCATTACCCTTCCCCTTATTCTACCTACCATTGCCGCTGCTGCATTAATGGTTTTTATGACCTCTTTGGCAGACTTTGGTACCCCTGCACTTATTGGTGCCGGATATAGAGTATTACCCATTATGGTCTTTAACGAGTTTATGGGTGAAATTGGTGGTAGTCATGGTTTTGCCAGTGCCTTATCTGTAATTATCATTCTTTTTGCCATTATTATGTTATTGATTCAAAAATTTGTTGTAAATCGCAAAAGCTATAACATGTCTGCTTTACGTCCTCCAAAAATTAAAGAACTCTCTCTTCCCAGTAGAATTTTAAGTAGCTTCTTCTGTTTTATTGTGGTTTCTATCTCTATTATTCCTCAAGCCGTAGTTATTTATACTTCCTTTTTAAAAACCAATAATACAGGGGCTTACTTTACCGGCGGTTTTTCCTTTGAAAGTTACCAACGCATTTGGCAAAAAGTGCCTCAAAGTATTATTAATACTTTTTCATTCTCCATTGTTGCAGTAGCAATTATGCTTATATTAGGGATGCTAACCAGTTATCTAAATGTCCGCCGTCAATCAAAATTAACCGGTGTTTTAGATATTTTAATTACCATTCCTTATGTGGTACCTGGCGCAGTTCTTGGTATCATGCTTCTAGTCGCTTTTAATCGTTACCCTTTAATGCTTGCTGCCACGCCTGCTATTATGATTATTGCGTATGTTATTCGAAAGCTGCCCTATGTGGTTCGTTCAGGTAGTGCTATACTTTATACCATTGATCCAAGTGTCGAAGAAGCTTCCATTAACTTAGGGGTTTCTCCTGTAAAAACTTTCTTTAAAACTACAGCCATTCTTATGATCCCAGGGCTGTTTTCCGGTGGAATGCTCTCTTGGATTACCACTATTAATGAACTCTCTTCTTCTTTAATGTTGTCTACCACCACAACTAGCACCATGTCTATTGCTATATATAATTCCGTACTAACTAACGACTATGGTGCAGCTGCTGCCTTAAGTGCTATTTTAACTGCTGTAACCATCCTCTCTTTATTATTATTTAATTGGCTTTCCAAAGGAAAAGAGTTGTCCATTTAATTTTGTGCCATTAATAAACTCAATTTATATTATTTAACCTTTGGAACAAGTTGAAAAATATCCATAAAAAAACT
The DNA here is from genome assembly GCA_964511785.1 of uncultured Oscillospiraceae bacterium. Lineage (GTDB taxonomy): Bacteria > Bacillota > Clostridia > Christensenellales > Aristaeellaceae > CAYFQH01. The sequence continues at coordinate 870 of CAZEIB010000213.1, read as the reverse complement.
TTACCCTATTCCTTGTTGGAAGGTAACGTTTTTTAAGTATATTTTACTCCTTAGTTGGAAATTGTTGTCTTCCTTAGACTCTTTTATTGAAAAAAGAGGTCGTGTCAAGAGATGGACGTGTTGAGAAAGTACGGGAAAAAAGATTGAAAAAGAGTAAAAATTCACGAATAAAGAGGAAAACAAGTCTAAGATGCCCTTCATAGCAAGCCTTTACTATCCGTTTTAGTACTGCAAAAGTTCCTTCACTCCAAATTTTTCGTCGTTTCATCATTTCAAAATAGTCAGTGGTGAAAGCTCTGGAATGACCTCTATAAAAAGCGGGATAACAACTACTTGCCAGTATCTTACGATTGATTTCTTTTCCTGAAAAACAAGTATCTTTATGAAAACAGGAAGGACAATTGTTATGTTCAGTTTTATAGCATCTAAGGTATTTCCCGGTAGATTGGTTACAATATAAACGTTTATATATTAGCTTCTTGCCGTCATGACAAATGACACAGTCAGCGTTTTCGTCATAGGTAAATCCTTTTGATTGTGGCGTGTTAGGAAACTTTATGGGGCAATATAACCCGTTATACCAAGGAGCTCCAGCCCACGATGGACAGCACCTGTGTCATATCCACGATCCAGTGCAATTATAATGTCCCCTAGAAACTAGACAGAGAAAAGAAAAAACGAAATGATTCTGCTATAATTCAGAAAAAAAGAAAAAAGGAGCGGACCATGAAAAGACGTCAGTACACAGCAGAGTATAAAGCAAGGATTGTGCTAGAAATTCTACGGGAAGAAAATATAGTCAGCGAAATCGGGGTTAGAGAAAACATTAATCCTCAACAACTCCATAACTGGAAAAAGGAGTTTTTGGAA
>CAZEIB010000212.1:217-4149 GCA_964511785.1 uncultured Oscillospiraceae bacterium | reverse complement strand
ATCATGGTGTCATGATGGTTTCGGAAATTTGTGTCTTGACAAGGGGGACAGTTTAGATAGCCAGCCTTAATAAGATTACGGCCTTTCTAAAAAGCGAAAGCTTACTCTTTTACCTGCACCATTCTACGCTATTAAAAAAATCATAATTCCTAAAGGAGGTATTCGTAATGAAACAGAAAAATATCAAGAAGATTCTTAGTTTTTTCATTGTTTTCATGCTAATGTTTTCAAGTATGCCAATGCCAATCTATTCTGCTGGTACAGCAACGGCGCCTCAACCTGGAAATCAGATCACTACTGTAGAGGGTGAAGACCCGCCCCCTGCACCGGTAGTGTTTGATGCACCAGGCGAAGTGCAGGACGCTGCTCTTCAAACGGAGACAACTTCTACCACTGGTGATACTGTTTCTCTGCCAGATGAGGGCCTGATAAAGGGCAATGGGCCAATTGTTACCCCATCTATTGAGGATGAGGATGAAAAAACCGAACCCCCTGGAACTACTGAAGTAGCACTAGAACCCGAAGAGCCTAAAGAAGGGGATACGGATGTTCCTACCAAACCTGTTGAACCTGTACAACCTGCTTATACAGGTTTTACAGGCACCCTGGTTTTTAGAAATAGACTAAAGTCTGTTATTGGGTCTGTTGACGTTTCTGCAGAAAAACCTTTTAATCCAGCTGAGGTTCCAAAACAGCCGGAAGAGAAAGATGAAAACGGTGAACCTCTCAAAGCCTTGGGTTGGGGGTTGTTTGAAAATGATACCCAGCCCGGAACACCTTTTACACTTACCGCAGAAAACGTTAACAAACTTGCCTCGAGTACAGGAAAAGTTTTTTTCGTTGCCATCTATGATGATACTAAAGAAGCGCCCACCAAGCCAACTGACCCAATTGAGCCCGGCGAACCGACCGAGCCCATTGAGCCTATCGAGCCAGCTGACCCAACCGAACCATCTGACTCGACTGAGCCGACCAAGCCAACTGACTCAATTGAGCCTGACGAACCAACTAAACCTATTAAACCAGTTGCCCCTGTTGCGCCAACTGATCCCGACGAAGAGATAGATTTTTTTGAAGACGGTAAAGATATTAAGAAGCCTGAAAACATTGAAGGTGTTGATAAAAACGGCTTGCAAGTTTTATCAGATGAATCCCCGGATGAGGCAAGTACACATACTGTGATTGCCTTTTACCCCGATAAGCAGGAATCATTTGAAGTTGAAAACGGCTCCTTGCTTACCACAGAACAACTTCCAACCCTGGATCCCGCTGATTATGAGGGTATGGTAACCTTCCGGGGTTGGTTTACCAATCAATACCCAGACAAAGACGAAGCTCCTTTCGATTTGGGCACGCCCATTACAAAGGATACTATTTTGTATGCCGTTTTCTCTGCCCAATATTTGATCAGTTATAAAAATCAAGATGGGACTATTGTTCAAACCAGTTTGCACAACCCTGGTGCCCGCATTTATGGCCCTACTCAGGCTACCATTGATAGTCTTGTTCCCCCTGATGGAGAGGGGTGGCGACTGGCTTATTGGTACGACGAAAGCGACCCCACCGAAACTGAATATAACTTTAGTGCAAGTTCCTCTGTTGCAAACAAAGATATATCCTTCCGCCCTAAGTTTGTAAATAGCCATATTGTTATTTTTTCTTCCGGGGGCAGCAAGGTAGCGGATCAGTCCGTTGTCCATAATGGTCGTGCAGAAGAGCCCAATAGTCCAACCCGGGATGGCTATGACTTTGTTCACTGGTACCTGCAAGGTGGTGATAGTGACGAACCGTTTATATTTGCTACCACCCCCATTACCGGCACTACAATATTAGAAGCCAAATGGGCGGGCAAACCGGTAACTTATACTGTGGCCCTGTGGCTGGAAAAACCCGACATAGTAGGCTCGCCCAACGGTAAAGGTGACTATAATTACGTTACCTCTGTTGGGCTTACAGGGACAGCCGGTGAAGAAACGGAACTTAATATAGCCAGCCTACCTACCGAAATTAGCACCTACTTTAACGGCACAACCGATACCATTTTAAAGTATGGTCAGGCCATTTCCGTTGAAAATAAGGAAATTTTAGGCAATGGCCTAACGGTAATCAACCTCTATGCTAACCGTAAAATATATACTTATACGTTTAATTTGGGTGGAAATAATCGTAGAATGACAATTGGCGGTGTTGAATACAAAGGCAATGAGTCTCCCTATTCCATTAAGGTTAAGTACGAAATGAACATTGGAAAAATCTTCCCTGTTCAGGGGGTTGATTTTGCTCAATTTACCAGCGGCTTTCAAAGTTGGAGCCGGCCAATAGCCTTACAGTGGAAAGATAGTGCAGGGATTGCAAGTAAGCGTATTGTTGTAGACGATAGTATGTTAAGCAAAGATGGGCAGCAAGAGCGCTATACATTCACTGCTAACTGGACTGCCGGTCTTTTCACATATAAGTATCGCTATTTTGTTGAACAGGTCCCGGGCCACTCGTTAGAAACACCAACCATATCATATAACAATAAAACCTACGAGCTTATGAAGGAGTATAACCAAGATTATAATGGTGATTTAGGTGCTAAAACCATTAGCGGACTCACAAAAGTAAAAAGTAACTACGAGATCCGCTATTGGACCGGCAGCACATACAGTGACAAATGGTTCGCCGGGGAAGCTCACCGCTGCTTCTTATACACACGAACCACCCACAAACTAGCCTTTAACCTGATGATGACCAGGGTCACAAACGCAAGTGACCCGGCTTTTGCAGATAAATTACTTCCTTATAATCTGCCCCTAGCGGCGTACAATCCAGGCGAAACTGTGCCCCTTCATGGTGGTTTTACTTTTAAAGGCTGGTTTAGAGATGCTGATTACAATGAAGAATTTGATTTTGACAACCTCATCATGCCCAATGGCGGTATTACAGCCTATGCAAAATGGGAATCGAATGAAAATACCATATACTTTTTTGATTCCAGAGGCGGTAATGAGATTGAGAAGTGGCGCCAAGGGGTTGCTAGCGGTAAAACAGGCGAAAACAGAAATGAATATTGGCAGGAAGGAGCCTTTGTACCTGGTTACGGCACCTTTAATGGCTGGTATACGCTTGTTAGTCAACAACCCTTAAAATGGCAATGGTCAAACATCATAAACGATGATATTAATTTATTTGCCGATTGGGTGGTAGAAGGCTATAAAGTAAAATATGACTTGGCAGGAGGAACTGGTAACACACCTATTGATGATGAAAAATACGCTATGGGTACACTGGCCAGGGTAAAACCTGCCCCCGGTGTAACACATACCGACAAGGGGGACTTCTACGCCTGGAAGGATGCTAAGGGTACAATCTATTATCCCTACGATGTTATTGACATTAGCCAAACAGGCGATATTACCCTATATGCCCAATATGCAAAAACCGAAGACCTTTATACAGTTACCTATCACCATAACTACAATTCTACTGAAACGATAGAAGTGAAAGTATTAAAAGCTGATGGAGCTAATTACAAGTTAGCCGGCGAAATTTTTACTGCGCCAAACAGAAAGCTAATAGGCTGGAGCGATGAAACTGCTGGCTATGAGCTTGGAGCAACGGAAAAAATTGAAGCAGACAGAGACTTCTATGGTGTTTGGGGAGTTGGCAATTATACCATTCAATTTTACCCGGGGGACCAGGGCAGGTTAGATGATGGCAAAACCACTTTTGTAGTTGAAGAAAATACTTTATGGAAAGATGTTTTTACTACTACTCAGCCTATCCCCACTGTAACCCCCAACCCTGGCTACTATTTTGCCGGCTGGTTACCAGCTCTTCCAGAAAACCCTGATGAATTTAAAATTACAGACAACATGGAATATGTGGCAACCTATAAGCCAAAAACACTCATTACCTTAACGGCCGCATCTAACACATTCCCCTATAAT
>CAZEIB010000212.1:0-207 GCA_964511785.1 uncultured Oscillospiraceae bacterium | reverse complement strand
GCATACCCTAACAGGTTATACTTACACTGGGGCTGGGGCGCCGGCTGGATTAGTTTTTAAAACTGCTGATGGCGAGCCTTTAACGGCCAGTGGCAGCGGTAAAGATGTTAAAGCGGAAGGTTATCCGGTAAAATTTGACCAACCTACCACCAATATAAAAATTTATGATGAAGGTGGCAACGAAGTCACTCATCAATACACCATTAC
>CAZEIB010000211.1:0-4177 GCA_964511785.1 uncultured Oscillospiraceae bacterium | reverse complement strand
CAGGTGGGTAGTTGGGAATAAGGGTAAAATAATTAACGACGAAATAAGTCATCCCGTAAGCGGTACACAGTTGCTCCGTGTTTACTGGTGTTTATGGCATCTACAAACCATTGGGCAGTATTTACTACGTTATACTGCAAATATCCCCAGCGTACGCCATCAATGCGGGTACCGAACATATTGCTATCTGTCCAATGAAGATTGTCACTTTGAGGATCATAATCGCTCATGAAGACCAAAGAATGGGCCCCACTGCCTCCTACAAAATATCCGGTCATTTGGAAAAAATCACCGGCCTCAATGGATTCCATCATTTCTCTTGCAAGGGCAGCATTTTCTTCTTTAGTCAGGTCATCATTATACTTAAATTGAGCAGAAATTTCAAAGGGACTGCCTTCCTCGGCAAATTCATATCGCCACTCAATACCATAATCAAAAGGGGCACAATTAGCCATGCTGTTGTTTTTTGGCATATACAAAGGCAAATCAGGGTAAGCAGCCATGCCATAATCTTGGGAAAAAGTATCGAAAAGTCTCATGACATAGTTTTTACATAAGCCAATATGATGATCTTCCTGTGCGGGAGCAAAATTATACTTTTTGTCTTTAGAGTTTTCAAAAGCTAACTGAAACATGCGGTAAATAAGCCCCTCTTTAGGGGAGGGAACTTCCCTGGTTTTTTGTATACTCATAGGATAGCCTTTTCCATCTATATTTCCATAGCCAATGGCAGTAAGGGTTAAACCGGTTGTAAGCTGAGGAAGATGAAAGGTAAAATCAAAAGTATTTTCTTTTTGAGATAAGGTGATCTGATCTTCACCCCAGTCTAAAATTACCTCAATAGAAGAGGTGTTTTTTCCCTCAATAACAACGTGTAAAAGGTTTCCCTTATCATAGCTTTCATTTACATTTGGAGAAACAATGTGGATAGTAGGAGGGTCGGCTACATCATTCCAGTCTATTTCTTCCTCTTGAGCTAAAGAAAAAGACTGGAAAAAGGAGAAGAAGAGAAAAATAAATAGATGAAATAGAGAGAAAAAATTTTTCTTCTTCACGCAACCATCCATCCTTTCAATAATAATAAAATATTTTGGATAAAAATTTATATAGACCAGAAAAAATTAGAAATGAACCCACAAAGCTTTTGGTAAAGGCATAAAAGTAGCTTTGCTTAAAGGGAGAATTTCACCATCTACATTGGTTTTTAAATGGTGAGATTCAATGGTAACTTCTTTACAGCGAAAATGAGAAGTAATGGGAAAAGAGAGAATTTTTCCTGATAAAAGGCCAGGTAAATATTTTGGAATTTTATAGTTAGGTATACTTTTTACAATCACCACATCTAAAAGACCATCGTCAATTTGTGCTTGAGGTGCAATGGGAATACCACCACCAATATAACGCCCATTGGCAACGGAACAAATTAAATAAGAATCTCCCTCAAGGGTTTCTCCATCAATGGTAATGGTCATGGAAGCCGGTTTAAAGGTAAAAATGGTTTTAATTAAACCGTATAAATAAGGCAAAAGGCCATGGACGTATTTTTTGGCTTTTAGTGAGTGTTCTAAAACAGAAACGTCAAAACCCATGCCACATACATTAATAAACAGATGATCGTTATAGCGGCCCAAATCTATTTGTTGTTTAGGGTGAGTAAGGATATATTCTAAAGCTTCTAATGGTTTTTTAGGAACACCTAAGGTTTTAATAATATCGTTACCGGTTCCGGCAGGGATGATGCCCAAAGCACAGTCGGTATAAGCAAGACCGGCAGTAACTTCATAAGCAGTTCCATCTCCTCCTACGCTAAGAACAGTTTCCATTCCCTGTAGGGCGGCTTGGGTGGAAAGAACCTTTGCATGTTCGGGATGGGTGGTGATTACACTGGAATAGGGAATATTTTTACTAGCCAAAGATTGACATATTTGATCACCGATTTTTAAAGCACGGCCGTTGCCGGCTGTGGGGTTGGTAATTACATGAATCAAGCGCTTCATTCCTTTCGTAGGTTAAGAATAATGTAACTCATTTTAAAGAAAAAGTAAAGTTGCAGAAAATGAATAAAAATACAAAAAATAAGAATAAATAAACAAAAAAGCCTTGACAAAAGAAAAAAAAGAATTATAATAAACCTATTCTAATAAAGCATTAGAGGAAATGATAGGAGGAATGACCAATGAAAAAAATATTCGCATTATGCATAACTGTTGTCCTGTTACTTGGTGGAACCCTTACTTTAGCACAAGGGGAAACTTTATCGGTTGCAACCAATGCAGAATTCCCCCCCTTTGAGTACATGGAAGGGGAAGAAATTGTAGGGTTGGATATTGACATTATTGCCGAGGTGGCAAAAGATTTGGGTATGGAACTGAAGGTGGAATCGATGGAATTTCCCGCAATTATTCCTTCGCTCATTTCCGGTAAAGCGGACTTAGGTATTGCAGGGCTTACCATTACGGAAGATCGAAAATTAACCGTTGATTTTTCAGACACCTATTATACCAGTGCAGCTCAAGCTTGCGTAATTAAAAAAGGTTCAATGGTTACCGATTTTGAAAGCTTACAAAAGGCCACTATTGGCGTACAAGAAGGCACTACAGGAGATTTATTTGTAAGTGAATATCCTGATGCACAGGTAATGCGTTTTCCAAAGGGGTTAGATGCTTTTATGGAATTGGCAAATGGGAAAATTGATGCAGTAGTTATTGATGCCCCTGTTGCTGAAAACATTTTAAAAGCTCTTAATAATGGGGAATTGGAAACCATTGAAATGCCTTTTGAAGAAGAAGCTTTTGCCATTATTGCTGCTAAAGGCAATGAGGAATTGTTGGAAAAAGTGAATGCAACCATTAAACGAATACAAGAAGACGGCACATTAGAAGAATTGATTGCAAAATATTTTCCTACAGACGAAGAATAAGTTATTAAAAAACTTGAAAAGATTAAAGGCAATTATTTTTGCCTTTAATCTTTTCAATGTGAAAAAGTACAGATAAGAAAGAAAAAATGTGTTACAATTAAAAAGCAATAATGAGGTAGAAATGAGGGATGAGCTTGCTGTTTTTGCAAACAGTCCAAGCTGAAAATGCTTTGGACCGATTATGGCATTCTATGCAAGATAAGGTAGTAGCAGGGCAAGGGAATTTTTTTGAAAACCTTTATAAAGAAATATACATTAACTTTTTTGCAGAACAGCGTTATGTAGGTTACTTAAAAGGATTAAGCGTAACCCTTCAGGTCGCTTTTTTTGCAGCCATTATCGGTACAGTATTAGGAACGGTATTGGCCTTGATGCGATTATCTAAAAACAAAAAAGGGAAAACTTCCTTTTTAGGAAAACTGTCAGGGGCATACATCAGCATTGTGCGGGGAACCCCTTTACTTTTGCAGGTGTTAATTTTTGCTTATGGAGTTTTTGGGGCTGTAAAGCTGGATAAGGTTGCCATTGGGGCTATTGTATGTGGACTTAACAGTGCTGCTTATGTGGCGGAAATCATCCGTGGAGGAATACAGTCTGTAGATAGAGGGCAAATGGAAGCAGGAAGATCCTTAGGGTTAAGTGAAGGAAAAACCATGAGCCTTATTATACTGCCCCAGGCAATGAAGGCTGCGTTACCATCTTTGGGAAATGAGTTTATCGCTCTTGTAAAGGAAACTTCCGTATTGGCCTATATTGCTGTAACAGATTTAACCAAGGCGGCAGATTATGTGCGTAGCAGAACCTACTCTGCCTTTACCCCTTATATTATTTCTGCAGTGTTTTATTTTTTAATTGTGGTCATTTTTACCAAATTAATACAACTACTGGAAAGGAGGCTTTCAGAAAGTGATAAGCGTTAAAAACTTGCAAAAAACCTTTAATGAATTAGAGGTGCTAAAGGGTATTGATCAAGAAATTAAGGACGGGGAGCAAGTGGTGGTTATTGGCCCTTCGGGTAGTGGGAAATCCACTTTTTTACGTTGCTTAAACTTGCTGGAAAAGCCCTCCGGTGGACAAATTTTTTTTGATGGAGAGGATATTACCATTGCGAAAGCGAATATTAATAAAATACGTGAAAAAATGGGCATGGTGTTTCAGCAATTTAATTTATTTCCCCATCGTAAAGTAATAGATAACATTACCTCAAATACATATAAAGAAGTTGCAGCAACAACAGTAGATGAAAAAGAAATTCTA
>CAZEIB010000210.1:2492-4181 GCA_964511785.1 uncultured Oscillospiraceae bacterium | reverse complement strand
CTAACCAAATTACTTTTTATACGTTTATCGACTGCACTTTAGTTGACTATTCCAACACGATGAAAATAGCCAATGGGATGATGCTATCACGCCTCATATCAGGCCTCAAATAATGGTGTTTGATTCAAAAGAAGATACACTATCTCCTTATATGGAAATTTTTTATGGAGAAAATAACGCAGATGCCTATAGTGGCTTTGCATACCATCAAAAAGAAAAAGCAATCTATTATTCCGGTGGAGGGAAAATATATAAGCAATCTCCTGAAAAAGGGCAAGAACATGTTGGCTATACAGATATAAAGGAGGCTTACTACCAAGATAAGGGGTCTATAAACCAACAAGGGATTTATACTACCTTTGCAGTGCCGGAAGGACTACAGATAAGAAACGTGTATTCTGACCAAAAAATGGAAAAACCTGTAACGATTTATGGTTACACCTCTCAAGAAGCAGATAGAAACTTTAGAATAAAATACCCCAACGTGCCTTTGGTAAAAGCGCAAGAAGGGGGAAATGAATACTACAACAGCCAAGGAATTGCCCAAGCGATTCAAACAGGAGAAAAAGAAGTAGATGTTTTTATTATTGAGGGAAGTGAAGTATATAACTTAATGAAAAAAGAATATGCCCTTCCTCTATCCAGTAATAAAGTGATTAAAGAGCAAGTAGGTAGAATGTATCCTTTTATTCAAGAAGGAATTATGTTTAATGGAGAAATTTATGCTGTACCAATGGAGATTCAACTGACCACTACCACCTCTTGTTCCGCCAGAATTTTAGAAGAAGTGGGTTTAGCTGAGGAAGGAATTCCTACTACATATGAGGAATATTTAAATCTTTACCAAAAATGGAAAGAGGAAGAAATAGAAGAGAAATTTCCTGATTTGGGTTTCTTTGATTACCCTGTAAGAAAAGACTATTTTATTTATGGCATCACCAGAGATTATGCCAATTATTACCATAAACTAGGCGAAATTATTAATTTTGATACTCCTTTATACCGTGAGTTAATGGGAAAAATGGAAGAAGTTTTTAAAGATGAAAAACTTTATACCCCTTCAGGTGAAGAAGAGGGGAATTATAAAGAAGGACTGTTTGTAGAATATGGAGATAATATACTGGAAGCAGGAGAGTATCAACCGGTAACCATTAGTCTTGGTGAAAATATGGAACCTGTAATGGAAGCTTGGTTTCAAATGGCCATTATTAACCCTGCTAGCGAAAACAAAGAAATGGCTATGGCTTATTTACAAGAAATAATAACTAGCTATAGTAGAGAAGAGCAGGTTCTTTGCTTTACGGATGAAAAGATGCCTATTGAAAATGAAGAGTTTGACAAATGGGTAAAGGATTGGGAAGGGTTTATTGCTGAAAACAAAGAAAAGCTAAAAACAGCCCAAGGTCCTGAAAAAAAAGAAATAGAGAGAATCATTGAAAGAGGAGAAAGGTTTCTTGAAGATAGAGAGAGCCATAAGTGGAAGGTTAGCGAGGAAATGATTAAACGATATGAAGAAATTGCCCCCAAATTTTTTATTCCTAAAGGAGAAGTTATGGATATAGGAGATGAAGAAAATAATATTTACCGTTTATTGGATGAATATGAAAAAGGAGCAATGACCTTAAATCAATTTATTAGTGAAGCTAATAGACGAATGGAAATGATAGCTTTAGAAGGACAATAATAAAA
>CAZEIB010000210.1:0-2392 GCA_964511785.1 uncultured Oscillospiraceae bacterium | reverse complement strand
AAAATAGATTACAATTTTCTTCTTGTAGGTTATACTATAAGAGGAATAGTGTAGTTAGAAGGGATTAACAATGAAAAAAGCAGTAACCTACCTTATGGTTTTAGTAATCATTTTTTCTTCTTTTATGATTTTGCCAGCAAAAGCCCTGAAAGAAGAAAAAGTCATTTTTGATGTTGAAATGATTGAGGACATGAACTTTTCCCCTAGCAGAAATGTGGACGATGTACTGGTGGAAGGAGAGAATATTTATGTTCTTTTTCAACATGCTATTTATTGCTATACCTTAGGAGAAGAAGAACCTCAAAAATTACATGAAATTATTTCGGATAATTATAAAGAGGAATTGTTTTTTGAAAATTATGAAGAGGCTAAAGGAGAGATTGGTTCGAAAGCAGATGACCTCATTCACTATTTGTTTTTTTGGAATCAAAATCTTTACGGTGTTAACAAATTTACCCAAATAGCTATGGCTATTGATCCTGAAAAGGGAAATAGAAAACCTGAAAGGGATATTCAATTTAAAAACTGGGAGATTTTACAAGAGGACAATGTTTCTGTATCAAACCGTGTTGAAGGGGTGCTAAAAAACCAACTTTATATAAAATCAATAGACTATTCAAAGAGCGAAAAACCTTTTTATAGTCCCCAAGTGGATATAGTGGCTTTTGACCTTATTACTGGAGAAGGTATAGTTCAAAACATCTCCAATGTTCAAAGATTAATTCCTTACAATAACAATTCTTTTGTTGCAGTACTTTATGATGAATACAATGCTTATGATGAAGAAACCCAAGAACTGATTCCACCAAAAGTAGTACAATATTTTCCTGAAAAAGATGAAATAGATGAAATTATGCCATTAAAAGAATATCAAATAGGGGGAATTGCTGTTTCAGCAGAAAGTGGAAAGGTTTATTATTCCAGCCATGGCGAGATATACCAAAAAGATAAGGAAGATGGAAAAGAAGAGGTTATAGGGTATGTGCAAAATCCTTATGAAAGTTTCAGCCAAAAAGCTTGGGTAGTAAATGAAGAAAAATATATTCTGTGGAAGGGATGGAATGATGGAATTGTTATTACCCCCATTGGGGAAACCTATGGAAAAAGCGAGGCTCTTTATATTTGGGGAAGTAATGAGGATCAGATAAATCAAGGTTTTTCAAAAAAACATCCGGAAATTTCTCTTGCGTTAACAGGTGATTTAGGAGAGGAAACTTACACCACTGAAGGGCTTATTGAAAAACTGAAAGAGAAAAAAATAAAAGCAGATGTTTTGATTATTCCTTTTGCCATGTATGACATGGAAATGCTTATTCAAAGTGGGGTTGTTTATCCCATAACAGAAAATGAAGTGATTAAAAACAATGTAACTTCAATGTACCCTTATATTAAAGAGTATTTGGGCTTTGACGGGCAGGTAGCTTTTATACCCAAAAGAGTATGGATTAATACGCTGTTTTCTTATAATCCCTATAACTGGGAAAGTTATGGATTTAGTAAAGAAGAAGTACCTAAAACTTGGATGGAGTTTTTAGACTTTTTAGTATTTTGGCAAGAAAACATTAGAAGTGAAAATCCTAGAGAGGCTTTGTTAGGAGGACAGGTTTTTACAAAAACCTTTCTTATTTCCCTAGTAATGGAAGAATATGTAAATTATTATCAAAAAAACCAGTTACCTTTTTCCTTTAATACACCCTTGTTTAGAGAGTTGATGGAAAAAGTAGCCAAGGTAAATTTACCTATTCAAGATGAGGGAAACAGCATTTATGATGAGTATGATCATGAGAGAAGCCCTTTTGAAACCTATGGGGCCAATATAGTAAAAAATGATACAGACGGCATTCCTTTGTTACTGGCCTTAGATGAGGAACATCTCCCTACATTAAAAGTAACTTTTAGTGTAATGTTTGTTAATGCTTACAGTGAAAAAATTGATTTGGCAATAGACTATGTTGAAGAAACCATGAACCAGTACAAAAGTGAGGAAAAAATATACCTGTATGAAAATGAAAATACCCCTATCAAAAATGTTGACTATTTAACTACACAAGAAGAATTTGAGCAGAGAATTATCAAATTGGAAAAAGATTTAGCAGAAGCCGAGGATTCTGATGAAATAGGACGTATTGAACATGCTTTAACGTATTTTGAAAAGGAAAAAGGAAAAACAGATAAATATTACTGGGAGATTTCCCCCAAAGAAATAGAATTATATCAGGAGTTTCTTCCAAACATATATATTCCTCAAACACATTATGTTCACAATTGGGAAACGATTCAGAAAATGATGGATGTGAGAGTAAAATTTTTAGAAGAAAAAATTACCTTGGAAGAATTTATTTCCAATTTAGAAAAATTGATAGGAAATGTAGGATAAAAGCATCCATTTTTT
>CAZEIB010000209.1:0-4216 GCA_964511785.1 uncultured Oscillospiraceae bacterium | reverse complement strand
GCAGCGTCAATTTGCTTTTGGGCTTCTTCAACAATTTTATCAAAGCCGGCATTGCGCATTTCTTCCATCATGTTAGGCACTTCTACTGTAGGATCTGCAGTACCTGTCATCAATTCTGCTTCGTATTTTTTCCAAATGTTTAGGCAGTTGGTAACTTCGTCTTGTAATTGGGTAAAGTCAAAGTAGAAACCTAACATTACGGAAGGGGTGGCACTTTCGTTTAAAGCTTTTACTTCGTCCCATTGGTTTACTTCGGTAGAAGCATCTTGGCTGGCGGTAAAGAAAGTTCCTTGAGCATAAGCGGGCATATCCCATTCTCTGTTAATACGGTCTACCTTGTGATCAGGATCTCCTTCTACGTAAGTAAAGTCAACTCCTTCTTCACCATAGAATAGCGCATCACGAACGATGTAATCGGTGTTAACCAATTGTAATAATTCTAAAGCTTTTTCGGGGTTTTTGCTGGCAGAAGAGATACAGCTCATAGAACCTTGAACGGAGCCATTGGAGATAATAACATCATTCCATTGAATGGCAACAGCTTCTTCAACCCCCATTTGAGCAGCCCAAACGGTTTTGGCAGCCATAGGCCAGCCTTGTTCAGCAAAGAAAGGACGATAGGCAGGGTTTTCTTCTGCAGTGGCGGCATCAAGGTTAATTACCTCGTCGTTATACCAACCATGCATTAATTTTAGTTGATCCATAATTTCTTCTTGTTCAAAAATAGGTACTACTTTACGGCTTTGATCATCATATCGAACCCCTAAAGGTAAGCCGGTGCCTAATTTGTCATACCAGGCAGTCATATGTACCATACCTTGGTTTCTTAAAATCATGGTAGGTTTGCCTTCTCCTTCGGAAATTTTGCGAAGGGGTTCGTCTAATTGGGCTAAGGTATGAATGTTTTCAATGTCTACTTCGTATTTATCAGCAATAGCTTTATCCCATACAAAGTATAGGGCAATAGAACTGTCTTTATAAGCAGGAACACCGTAAACCTTATCATTTACTTTAACAGCATCCCAGTAGTTTTCGGGAATGAAGCTTTTTAATTCAGGGGTGTTATTAAGCAATTCATCTAAAGGAAGAAAAGCCCCAAGGTTTACATCTTTTCCATAAGTATCTAGGTTGGTAAAAATAATGTCATAGTCAGGATCGTTTGTATTTACAATAACGTTACGACGTCCGTCGAATTCGCCCCAGGGAACAATGTCCATTTCAATATGAACACCGATTTTTTCTTCTAAATAAGTGTCTAATTTAGCTTTCCAGCTGGCGTAGTTGTCGGGCATTTTATTACCGGGGGTAATCCATTTAATGGTGGGAATGTCTTCGGCGCTGGCAGCAACCATTAATCCGGGAACTAAACCGATGGTTAGTGCCAATACCATGATTAGGGATAAAAGTTTTTTCATAAAAAGGCCTCCTTAAAATTTTGGGTATTTATGTAAATGGCTAAGCCATTTCATCCACGAGTGTAGTGGTGCACAGTTTGGTTAACCTTTTACTGCACCAATGGTTAAACCGCTGATAAAGTATTTTTGAAAGAAGGGATAGGCAAAGGCAATGGGGATAACAATTATAAAAGCAATGGCCATACGCACACTTTCTGCAGGCATAGTATTTTTATATTCGCTTAAAGTTAGGCCCGCGCTGGGGTTGTTAGCGATATATTCCAGCTTAGAAACCATAGCATTTAATAGTGCCTGTAAGGAATATAAGGACGTATTTTGAATGTACAATGAAGATTGAAACCAGTCGTTCCAATAACCAAAGGCTAAAAACAAGCTAATGGTAGCCAATACCGGTTTTGAAATTGGAAGAACAATGGTGGTGAAAATTCTAAGTTGAGAAGCCCCGTCGATTTTACCAGATTCAATCACCGCATCGGGAATGGTGGTTCTAAAGAAGGTACGGGCTATGGTTACGTTAAAAGAGGAGACAGCCAAGGGCCATATTAATGCCCATACAGTATTGCTTAGTTTAAGTACTTGGCTAATAACCACATAGCTTGCAACCATACCACCATTAAAAATCATAGGGATAAATACCACATAGGTATAAAAGGTTTTCATTTTGAAAGTGGGGCGGGATAAAACATAGCCCATGGTTGCAGTAAGGGCAAGACCTAGGGCAGTACCTAAAACCGTTACCAAAACGGAGATTCCCAAGGCTTTAAAAATCATAGCTTTTTCACCCCATAAAAAGGCGTAGGCATCAATGGAAAAAGCTGTTGGGAAAAAACTGTAACCCTTTGTCATAATAGAGGTTTCTGAGGAAATAGAAATAATAAAAACCAAGATAACAGGAATAATGCAAAACAAAGCAAAAACTAAAAGTAGAATGTTGAAAAGAACGTTAGTTGGAGATTTGATGTGATTTAAAGCCATGTGCCCTTGCAATTTTTTAGGGCGAACCTTTGTAGTACTCATGATTGCCCCTCCTTAAATAATGGCGCTTTCGTTGTCAATTTTAGAAACGATAAAGTTAGCTAATAGAATGGTAATCATACAGGCGAAAGACTGCATGAAAGTAACAGCAGAGGTTTGTCCTAAGGGGGCTGTTTTAAGGGCATTAAATACATAAGTATCAAAAGTAGAGGCTACAGGGAAGAGACTTAGAGGAATACCTCTGGTTACTTGATAGAACAACCCAAAATCGGAATAGAAAATTTTGCCTACATTTAAAATAAACAGCATTAAAATAACCGGCTTAATACTGGGCAGGGTAATGTAACGTGCCTGCTGGGTAATAGAGGCTCCGTCAATAACAGCAGCTTCATAGAGGGCATTGTCTATACCGGAAATGGAAGCCATGTAGACAACCATGCCATACCCTGTGGATTTCCATATGTTAATCAGTACTAAAAAGAAAGGCCAGTAAGGTTTGCCTGGTTTACCAAACCACATAATTCCTTTATTGCCCATAGTTTTAAGAAGAGAGTTTACTAAACCCTTATCAGGGCTTAAAAAGGCATAAACAAAGTAACTTACCACAACCCAACTCATAAAGTGAGGAAAGAACATCATCGTTTGATAGACTTTAGATTTACGCTTGCTATAAATTAAACTGGACACAATGGCTAAAGTAACAGGGATAATAATGCCTAAAACAATAAAAACCAAATTATATCCTATGGTGTTACGAAGCAAAATAAGAAAGTCGTTATTTTTAATAAAAAAGGAAAAGTTTTTAAATCCTGCCCAATCACTTTTAAATAAAGAATAAAGAAAGGAGTGGCCGCCTTCGGCAATTTTATAATTTTTAAAAGCCAAAACAACACCAAACATAGGTAAAAAAGCAAAAATGGCATACCATATAAAAGCGGGTAAACCCAACAAAGCCAGCTCAGCATCATCTCGGGTCCACTTTAGAAATTGTTTACGTTTTTTAACATCTTTGCTTTTATTAATGGCAGACATAGTATTTCCTCCCTGTGTATGAAGTTTGCTAACTTCGTAAAAAGTGTTAACTGATAGAACCTACAAAAAAACGATAAGTAATTTATTGAATACGTCTATTTTTCTATAGAATAGCATAACAATTAAACTATGTCAACAAAAAAAGTAAAAAATTAGTTAACATATGTAAATTTGATGTTGATTTTTTGTTTACAGTCGGCTATAATGCAAATATGTAAATGAATAATGTAATAGACCATATATTTTAAAGTAGGTGAAAAGGTGAAAAAAGCAAAAAAAAGCTCCCCAACCATGCAGGACATTGCAGATAGCTTGGGAATTTCGCGGGTTACTGTTTGGAAAGTATTTGAAAACAAATCTGGTGTTAGTGATGGGCTTAGGTTAAGTGTAATTGAAAAGGCGAAAGAGCTGGGTTATAAAAAACGCTTTATTCCCCAGGAAAATGAAATTTTCCCTAAAAGCGATGATATAACGGTAAGCTTAATTATTTCAAGGCCTGAATCTGCCTCTTTTTGGATTAATATTGTTCATCACATTGCAAAAGAGTTAGCTAAGAAAAAAATTAATCTATTATATACTTATGTTCCCTCTATTGCGCCGGAGCAATATGTGTTGCCAAGTGTTGTAACCAATGGAGCAGCTCAAGGATTTATTATGATTAATGTGTATGATGAAAAAATTCTTTCTTTAATTGACAAACAAAAGAGGCCGAAAGTTTTTTTAGATATACCAACGAGGTTTAATCCCTATCACCTTTCCGGAGATGTAGTAATTTTGGAGGGGGAAGCCACAGT
>CAZEIB010000208.1:4090-4222 GCA_964511785.1 uncultured Oscillospiraceae bacterium | reverse complement strand
TAAGAACAGCTTTGATGATTTGCAGGAGAAAAGTTATCTTTAGTGGGTGAAAGTAAGAAAGTTTATTGAATGAGATTTATTGTAGTGCTTAGCTTAAGGCTTTTACTTTTTGTTCCACCAAAATGGAGGCAA
>CAZEIB010000208.1:0-4080 GCA_964511785.1 uncultured Oscillospiraceae bacterium | reverse complement strand
AAATCAGTTAGATGGTTCGCTGGGAAAGTACTTGTACTTTGATGGGTGAAATAAAGAAAGTTCATTGAATAAGATCCATTGCAATGTTTAGCTTAAAGCTTTTACTTTTTGTTCTGCCAAAAAGGAGGCAAAGCCTCACTTATAGAGAATAACAGGTTGAAAGATAAAAAAGGGGCACTGCCCCCGCTGGGGGTTGCGATTCTCCCAGACCCCTAAACGCTTTTTAGATTTCTTTTGGAAAAAAGCACAATTGAAATTACCATAAAGTAACGTGCCCTCTTCATAGTTAATATTATGATATTGAACAGCATCATAATATCATTTACTCCATGAAGGATTGCGAAGGTTTCCAAAGGGCGACCGCAAAGCCCTTTTGGAACTACTAGAGTGAGAGGGATAACAAGAAATGACAAGGAATAAGTTGGATGGCTAAAAAGAAAAAATTGTGTTTTAGTGAGGGAAATAAGGAAAGTTCACTGAAAAAAATTTACTGCAGTGTTAGTTATGGAAGTAATTCTGTATAAAAAATATCAAGATTTTTCAAAAAATCATTCTTTTTTGGTTCATCAAAGAATATTTAGGGTATAATAAGGTTAGAACAAAAGGCTGCTAATTGATGATGAATGTAAGGGCAGCCTGTATTATACACTACATATACCTTAAAAGGAGATTTGAAATATGAGTAAAAAAATAGGCATTATTATTGGAAGTTTACGGGAAGGCTCTAATTCAAGGGCCATTGGAAACAGCATTCAAAAACTATTTCCTAAAGATTACGAGGCAGAAATAATAGACATTAGCCAACTGCCCCTATATAACCAGGATTTTGACGATAAAGGCCAAGTGCCCGATAGTTATAAGGCTTTTAGAGAAAAGGTGGCCGCTTTAGACGGCTATGTGTTTATTACCCCTGAATATAATCGCTCCTATCCTGCAGTGCTTAAAAATGCTTTAGATGTGGCCTCAAGGCCCTATGGGCAAAACAAATGGGGAGGCAAAACCGGCCTTGTAATTAGCCAGTCTCCCGGGGCGTTAAGTGGCTTTGGGGCAAATCATCACCTGCGCCAAGTATTGGTATTTTTAAATGTAATGACTGTGCAACAGCCGGAAGTTTACTTAGGTAATGCTAACAGCTTTATTGAAAACGGTAAAGTGACCAATGAAAGCACTTTGGGTTTTTTACAAACTGCAATAAATGCCTTTGTAAACCTAACGGAAAAACTTGGGTAAAGTTTATCCGTTGTAGGAATATTATTGTATAAAAACATCAAAGAACCACATGGGAGATTTCCATGTGGTTCTTTGCTTTCCAATTTTCCATATTTTCTTGGGTTACAACAATGAAATGCAATGATGAAGTTTGTTATGAAAGGTCGTAAGGCTGCAATCGACTCATAGTTAAACCAACTAGAAGTTGTGTTATTCTAGTTGGTTGGTCATGTTTTAACATCATAATAAGATTTACTCATGAAGGGTTGCGAAGTTTTCCAAAGGACTTTGCGGTCGCCCTTTGGAAAACTTCGCGGAACAAAAGCCTGAAAATTAAGGTTTTTTCCTTCCAACCGAAGTTGCAGCGCAAGGGGAAAAGGGCGAGACATTTGAATTTTTTCTTGTTGAATGATCTTCATGGAGTGGTCTTTTTTTGGTTAAATAAAATATTTCTGTAAGGGCATCTATTTCTAAAAAGGCTATTTCGTCAAAATCTTCCTCTCATACAATCCATTTAAAAGAACTTGCTTGATAAATGTCTCCTAAAAAAGAAGTTCTTTATGAAGGGGGTTATTATCTACCTCTTTTACGGTAAGCTGCAAGCCGTTAGGCAGAAGAGATTGAATAACAGTTGCCATAAGTTTTTCATCAGAAGAGAGGGATGAGCTACTAGGTTTTATTATTTTTACGACAAAAGGTGAGTTGATGGGAAAGGAAATGCCTGCCTTGTTCATTTTTATAGAATGGGACTAATCACTTCACCTAACACATTAATATAGAAACCTTCACCATTCAAAGATACTAGAGCAATTCCATTTTCAAAAGACATAGCACGATCCCATTTAGGAGGAAGGATCCAATCCCCTTTTTTATTAATAAAACCCCACTTTTGGCTTTCTCCTTGTACAGGGGCCAATCCTTGAGAAAAAGGAAGGCAGTTTAAATAAGGACCTAATATTACCTCTCCTCGATCGTTAAATAGATAATATCCTTCAATGCCATTAATAATCGATTTGCAGGCAAATGTTCCTTCACTAAAAAAACTTGGTCCCCATGGTCCCCGTTCTTCTAATTCAAATAAAATTTCTTTGGTTTTTAAATCATAACAAAGCCAGGAAGAATCTTCTTCTTCCTGCAACATCGCTTTTCCTTCAGAAATGCTGATTCTACTTTCGAAAAAGGCAATAAAGGGAACTACTACTTCTCCTTTTGTATTAATTACCCCCCAACGAGACCCGTTATTTACACAAATATATCCTTCTTCCTCAAAAGGGCTAAGCTCTTCGTAACCATATTGAGGTTTCAAAATGACGTTTCCCTTCATATCAATAAGGCATAATTTCCCATTTTCTGAAAAAACAGGGGCAACTCCGTGAAAAAAGTTGCTTCTATTTACACTGGATAACGGAGATTCAAAAAGAATATTTCCTTTGGTATCTACATAGTAGGTTTTTCCTTCTCTCGATTCAACAGGAGCAAGCCCTTGGGAAAAATAGCCACTATCTTTCCATATAAAGGGAGAAACAATTTCTCCTTGGGTGTTAATAAAGCCCCACAAGCCATTTTTTTGAACTGGTAAAATTCCTTCTGAAAAATACCCTGTTTTATCAAAGGATTCAGGGGTAATTTCCTCCCCAAGAGCACTTAAGAAAAATGACTTTTCTTTTTCTTTTGCAACAAATATATTTTCATTGTCACGAATGTAAATACTTTCATAATGGGTTGGGATAACTAAAACCCCTTTGGAATTAATATAACCTGCTTTTTCTTTTTCCCAAACAATATAACTTTTGGTTTTTCTTTTATAATCTATTTTCTCATAAGTAGCAGGGTGAAGTATCTCTCCGTTTTTTAATAAGCCAAAGAGGTGATTCTCTTTAAAAATAGCAAGGTCATTTATATAGGCAAATACTTCTCTATCGCTATCTTCAGATTTTATTTTTTCATCCTCAGCAATGATACTTTCACTCCATAGGGAAGGAAAAGAACAGAGGGTAATCAAAACCAGTAGGAAGGAAAGGGATTTTTTAAGGGGTTTCATCAATAGACTCCTTTCTGTAAAAGGGTGGAAGAGAAGGGAAAAAGGCTTAGCCCTTAAGGGAAGGAGGATTTTAGCCAAAAGATAAGGCGTTAAGGCATTGGCTAAAAAATTGGAAGCTTTTGAATGGAGTTAGGCTAAAATAGGATTATTTTACAACCGTCCAAGAAAACCGATCTTTAAAATCGGAAAAACAGGTTTCCCATACCCAAAAGTTTTTGTTTTTGATACAGTAACCTACTTGGCCACGGTGGTCAAATTTTTCAAAACAAAACAAGCAGTGGTCGTGGTCCCAAGTGGCACTTAAAACAACGTAGGGCTTGTGAACCCATTGCACCCCGAACATATCATCTTCATGGTCTGTTAAGCGCCAATCTTCCTGATTTGCCATATGAAAAATCTCCTTTTAAAGAGAAATGGAGGGAAAGGAATAATCCATTCCTATGATATAAATAAAAGGAATCTTACTTTTTAAAAGCATAAATTTGCACCGTAGCGTCTTTTATATTTTTGGGGTTAACGTACACCTTGGCGTTAAGCTTTTGTGCCATCCCTTCCTTGGTGAAAGGCTGTAGTAAAAAAGCCTTATTTTTTCTTGCACAAAGAATGGGGCTTTGAACTTCATAACTTTTTCACCCTTCATCTGGAGGGACAAAGGAACAGAGAACCGTAAAAAAAGTATAACCACCTATTTTAAACCCTGTAACTTTTTTGCTGATGGCTATGATTTCACCGGGGTACCAAAGGCCTTCTTTTATCAGCCGTTTGTCCGACTTATTTAGGTGATAAACATAAACAAAAAATACAAGCCCTATTATGAAAGAGATAAAAGC
>CAZEIB010000207.1:0-4416 GCA_964511785.1 uncultured Oscillospiraceae bacterium | reverse complement strand
TGGCTTTGATTTATATCAAAGTAATGGGGTTGATAACCAGCCTATTGCCCCTTTTGATATGCCTTTGGCTTCTTTAGAGGACATAAACATTCCTAAAGCATCTTGGAACATGATTGAAGTCACTCTCCCGTAGGAAGAATGAAAAGAGGATAAATATGGAAAAAAAGCGAATTGTTGACAAAATAGAGGAAGGAAAAACAGCTTTAGGGTTAGAGCTTGGCTCAACCCGAATTAAGGCTGTTCTCATTGATAAAGAGGGAATTCCTTTAGCAAGTGGGAGCTTTCAATGGGAAAACAAGTTGGTAGGTGATCTATGGACCTATCACTTGGATGACGTATGGGAGGGTGTTAGCGGCTGTTATCAAAGTTTGAAAGAGGATGTTTGGCAACAATACGGTGTTAAGCTGGAAAAAATAGGGGGCATAACCATCAGTGCTATGATGCATGGTTACTTAGTATTTGATGAGGATGATGAACTGCTTGTGCCTTTTAGAACCTGGAGAAATACCATGACAGGAGAGGCGAGCCGATTATTGGCAACCCATTTTTCTTTTAACATCCCCCAACGTTGGAGCGTTGCTCACCTGTATCAGGCAATGCTAAATAAAGAGCCTCATGTAAAAGATATTTCTTTTATCACTACGTTGGCCGGTTATGTTCATTGGCAGCTAACGGGGAAAAAGAATATAGGCATTGGAGATGCCTCGGGAATGTTCCCAATTGATAGTAGCAAGCTAAATTATAACTTGAGCATGCTCAATAAATTTGATGACATTGGAAAAAAAATGGGCATGCCTTGGAAAATAAAAGAAATACTGCCCCAAATTTTAACCGCTGGCCATAGTGCAGGCAAATTAACCGCCATAGGAGCAAAAAAACTGGATCCAACGGGGGATTTAGAAGCGGGTATACCTTTTTATCCTGCTGAGGGGGATGCCGGCACAGGAATGGTTTCAACAAACAGTATCTTGGCACGTACCGGGAATGTATCTGCTGGCACTTCCATTTTCGCAATGGTAGTGTTAGAGGAACCATTAAAAAAGGTTCATGAAGAAATTGACCTGGTAACAACACCAACAGGAATGCCGGTAGCCATGGTTCATTGTAATAACTGTACTTCAGATATTAACCAGTGGGCAAGTATGCTTATGGAATTCGCTCATATCATTGGGAAAGAAATTAGCGAGGGAGAACTGTTTGAAATATTATTTACCGAAGGGTTGAAGGGTGAACCCGATGCCGGAGAACTTTTGGCTTATAACTACCTTTCCGGGGAGCATACAACGGGTTTTGAGCAGGGTAGACCTATTTTTATTCGAAAACCAGATAGTCGGTTCACCTTTAGTAACTTTATGCGAACCCACTTATATACAGCCTTAACAACACTGACCATCGGTATGGATATTTTATTGAAAGAGGAAAAAGCAAAATTAGAGCAACTTTTGGGCCATGGTGGATTTTTTAAAACAGAAAAAGTGGGGCAACAAATGCTGGCTGATGCAGTAAACGTGCCTGTTTCCGTTATGGAAACAGCCGGAGAAGGCGGTGCTTGGGGGGCGGCTTTACTGGCAGGCTATGGTATTTGGAAAGACAAGGAGGAAAGTTTGGAAGAATACCTGAATCAACAAATTTTTCAATCTATGAACAGTATGACGTTACAGCCTGTAGCAGAAAATGTTAAAGGCTTTGAAGGTTATAAAAATCGTTTTGTCAATGGTTTTCCAATTGAAAGGGCAGGAATTAGTTTTTTAAATGAATAAAAAAGAAAAAGGAGAGAATGAAATGAAACTACATCAATATCAATTTTGGCTGATTGCCGGCACTCAAGACTTATATGGAGAAAAAGTAATAGAACAAGTCAAGGCAAATGGAAGCAAAATTGCCCAACAACTGAATCTGTCGGAAGAAATTATTGGGGAAATTGTATTTAAAGGGGCAGTGCTAGATAGCTCATCGATTGCCACAACCATTATGCAGGCAAATAATGATCCAAACTGTGCCGGAGTTATTGGTTGGATGCATACTTTCTCTCCTAGTAAAATGTGGATTACCGGCTTAAGCAGACTTCAAAAACCATACTTGCACTTTAATACACAACTCCTTAGGGATATACCTTGGGATACCATTGATATGGATTATATGAACTTGCATCAATCAGCCCATGGGGATAGGGAACATGGATTTATTGGTGCAAGGTTGCGATTGCCACGGAAAGTAATTGCAGGCCACTGGGAAGATGCTAAAGTGCGTGAGCGTATAGGAGGATGGATGCGCTCTGCCATAGGGGTTTGTGAATCGAAAAAACTGAAGGTGTGTCGTTTTGGAGATAACATGCGTGATGTAGCTGTAACAGAAGGGGACAAGGTAGAAGCAGAAATAAAGTTAGGATGGTCTGTGAATACTTGGGGAATAGGAGATTTGATTGCCAAGGTTAATGGGGTAACGGATGGGCAAGTAGATCAAAAAATGGATGAATACCAAGAAAAATACGATTTAAAAACGGAAAACGTTGAAGCTGTACGTTATCAGGCAAAAATGGAAGTGGCTTTGGAAAGTTTCTTGGAAGAAGGAAGCTTTGGTGCTTTTACGGATACTTTCCAAGACTTGCAGGAACTACGCCAACTACCTGGATTAGCTGTGCAAAACTTGATGGGAAAAGGCTATGGCTTCGCTGGGGAAGGTGACTGGAAAACAGCAGCAATGGTACGCATTATGAAATTAATGGGACAAGGACTGCCTGGTGGAACAGCTTTTATGGAAGATTACTCATACCATATGGATCCAAAAAACGAAGGTATTTTGGGAGCTCATATGCTAGAAGTAGACCCGGATATCGCTGCCGATAGGCCTTGGATAGAAGTAAAACCCTTAGGGATTGGTGACAGGGAAGACCCTGCCCGCTTATGCTTTAATACAGGTGCCGGAGAAGCGATTATGGTTACGCTAGTAGATATGGGGGACCGCTTCCGCATGATTGTAAACGATGTTCAAGCCTGTGCTCCTTTTGAAGATATGCCCCATTTACCTACTGCACGGGTAATGTGGAAACCCTATCCCTCCTTATCCACTTCGGCAGAAGCTTGGATTTTATCTGGTGGGGCACATCACACTGTATTTAGCTATCAACTGACGGCTGAACATATGAGAGATTTTTGCACTATGTTGGGTATTGAGTATATTCATATCAATAAAGAGACCACCATTGAAGCATTGGAAAAAGAGCTTCTCTTTAGCGATGTGATTTGGAAACTAAAGGGGTGAAATCATGTTATCAGCACTAAAAAAACAGGTATATGAAGCAAATATGCTATTGCCAAAGTATGATTTGGTTACCTTTACTTGGGGAAATGTTTCCGGCATTGATCGAGAAAAAGGACTTTTTGTAATCAAACCTTCTGGTGTCCCTTATGAGGAACTTACACCGGAGAGTATGGTTGTAGTTGATTTAGAGGGAAATAAAGTAGAAGGAGAATTCAACCCTTCTTCAGATACCCCTACCCATGCTATTTTATATAGGGAATTTGAACAACTTGGAGGGATCGTACATACTCATAGCCCTTGGGCTACCATTTGGGCTCAAGGAGGGCGAGATATTCCGCCCTACGGCACTACCCATGGGGACTATATATACGGTCCTGTTCCTTGTGTAAGGCATTTGACTAAGGAAGAAGTAGCAAAGGAATATGAAAAAGCAACAGGACAGGTAATTATAGAGCATTTTACAGAAAATAAGATCAATCCCATTCATGTACCTTGTGTTTTGGTCCAAGGACACGCTCCTTTCACTTGGGGAAAAGATGCCATGGAAGCTGTACATAACGCAGTTGTATTAGAAAAAGTAGCAATGATGGCTTGGCATACAGAAGCCTTAAAAAAAGAGGCAAAGGACTTACTGTTACCGGACTATGTTCTGGAAAAACATTTCTCAAGAAAACATGGGCCTGATGCTTACTATGGCCAAAAAAAGAAATAGGTTCTATATAAACAGGAGCAAACCTAACACAAATAGTATTGACTAAATTTAAAGAGTCAATACTATTTTTTATGAAGGAAAAGCCCTTTTATAAAAGATTTTTTAAAAAAATGTGATCAGTGGCATTTGCCTCCTTCGTAAAATATTATATGAAAACGGAAAAAAACAAATATTTATTTTTTACAAAGAGAAAATAAAAAAAGATTATGAAAATACTTAACCAAAAGAAGAAAATCCTTTATTTTTTTTTTGAGAAATTTCTGTATGATTAAGATAATTCAGGGTTATTGTTCATACTATACAATTTTATAAGGAGGAACTCATTTTATGAAAAAATTACTAACAATGGTTTTGGCTTTAGTGATGCTGTTTTCAGTAACACTTATTGCAGTTGCCGAGGAACTTACCGTGGCATTCTCTCAAATTGGTGCAGAATCTGACTG
>CAZEIB010000206.1:0-4416 GCA_964511785.1 uncultured Oscillospiraceae bacterium | reverse complement strand
TTTCAATCATCTTTCTTAATTCATCCAAATCAGTGGAAGAGAGCTTTTCATCCTCGAGCAAGGCAGAGAAAAGAGCCTTTTTTGAACCACCGAAAAGCTTATCGACAAGGCTTTGGGTTTCAGTCTTGCATACATCCTCACGGGAAATCAGTGCTGAACATATAAACCCTGGGTCTTCTCTTTTAATATATCCCTTGCCCTCGATCTTCTTAAGTACAGTATATGTAGTGTTCTTGTTCCAGCCAATTTGCTCAGCAGCAATCAAGCTGATTTCTTTAGCACTGATAGGTTCGTTCTCCCATATGATATCCATAACCTTGATTTCACTGTCATATAAATTTTGCACTATAACTTCACCTCCGCAAGACTATTGCTATAGTCTATACTATATCAATAGTCTGGAAATGTCAATAGAAGGTAAAGAAATATAGATACATTATTTTTTATACTAAAAAAACCTCTTATAAGTTGGATTTTTAGGTCTAACTTATAGGAGGTCAATTCATGGTTCCTGAGTTATAAATAATATTACCTTCCCGCTATAATCTGGATTAATTAAAGCAATTTTGGACAGTTTCATTATAATCTTTTATTAGCATCATATATGACCAGGCTTGATAAGACGGATGAACTACTTGCCTCATTGCATTTCCTGTGTAGGTCTCCACCAAAGCATCTAATCCATTTACTGAATTAATTTTATCCCATTGTTTTAGTTCTATAATAATTACATTTCCTATATTGTCTTTGCCATACCCGGACAACAAAAAATCTACTCTTTTTGATGTCTGCGGAATATTATATTCAATTGCAACTCCGGCATCTGATGGAATCGCAGGGTCATTTAAAACTTTATACATATATTCTAATGAATTTTCCCATGACCTAAATTCATTTCTTGCTGTTTTACGGTGCATTTTATGATAGAGTATTTCCTCAATCTCAATTGCAATTGTATCCTTTTCTACACTACGCAAAAAATCTTCCTTTAGTCCATCATATACTATCATTCTTATCCTTCTTTCAAATGATACTCGTATTTTTGGTATAACTATGCAATGCTATAATTTTCCACCCATATAATAGAATATCATATTTTATGGTTTTTTTAAATACTTGTTATAAAAGTAAATATGATGTGAAAATGATGAAAAGAAATAAAGTGAGACTCGATTTTTCTGACAAGTAGAGCCGATGGGTATAAAGAGAGCTCGGAAACCCTTATAAATCGGATATCCGAGCTCTTTATTCTTATTCTTAATTATTCCCACTCAGCGCCTAAAATCATTTTACAGATACATTTGTTTCTGTTTGGTGCTTTTATTTGGCTGAATTCTATGTATTATTTTATTTTTCATACGGATTGAAAGTATTTTAGAATCAAAATAGAATCAGTAATATCATCACTACTTTTTCTTAAATGCAGGATTATTAGCAAGTTCCATAAGTCCATGCAGCATCTGAGGATTCTTTATTACATCTGCCATTACTCCAAACATAGCTGTATTACTTAGCTCTTTTTCATTACTTTCAAGGGCATTTTTATGCTCTAACTCCATTATTTGAATTTTATGTCTATGTTCTTGTTCACTTTTGTCTGCTTCTAATTGATATTTTTCTTTTAGTGCTTCTATATCAATTTCATGTTGTTTCATCAGTTTTTCTAGATCATGCTTGTTGCTTTCAACTAATGATGCAATTTGTGTTTTTGCTTTTTTATTGGTCGTTAAATAAGTAATAATTCCAGTAATAATAGCTGGAATAGACGAAACTAACAAAGTATTAATAATTTCATTCAAAATAATTCCTTCTTCCTTTTATTGATTTTTTGTTAATTATCTCTTATAGACTGTCAAAAACTTTATTTTCTTGTATCCAAGTCAATAATTGATATTTATTACCTAAAAAGATCAACAAATATTTTCTTTTTCTTCAGTTCTATTTTTTTCGTATTCATATTTCCATCATTATATCACTTTTTTATGCATACAAATATAAAATTTTACTTTCTTGAATGTATAAAGTATACTATACATAAAATAATACGAATAGGAGCCTTACTATGAGTGAAACATTTTTCAATAAATATATAAATAACGAGATATCTTACGATGAATTTAACGAACAGGCAGCTTCGGTTTGCGAAGAATCCGATGCTTACAATGTTCTAGGTTTAAACGAATCAGAATATGAATTATACAAACGATTAGGAAAAGATGCTCTTGACAATATCCTTTCTGCACGTAAACAAAAAGCTGAAATTATTCAGAAATGGAAAAAGTTTTTCCGTGAAGAAATTGCTGAGAATCATCGTAAAAACACCCTGAAACTTGAACGCTTAAAAGAATTTAATCTAAACCCATTTTTAGATAATTATAAAGCAAACTTTCTTTTAGGTGACAGTTCCGCCCGAAGCAAAGCAACTGCCTTAGTATACGCAAGAGCTTTAGGTACATCAATCAATACTACTTTCGGTACCAATCTCCAAAAATTTTGCAGTGATATATTATCTGGCTATGCATCTACAACCTCAGGAATTGACATTGAGTTCGAGGATTTCACTGATGGTAGAAGAAAATACTGCCAAATAAAAGCTGGGCCAAATACTATCAATAAAGATGATGTCAAAACTATTTCCGATCACTTTGCAGGGGTTAAGAACTTGGCAAGAACGAATAATCTAAACATAAGCTTAAATGATTTAATAGTTGGTGTTTTTTATGGAGAAATTAAGGACTTAAGCAATCATTACAAAAAAATCCAGAAAGATTATCCCGTATATATTGGACAGGATTTTTGGTATCGCTTAACCGGCGATAGTAATTTTTATAATGAATTAACTGCTGCTATCGATGAAGTTGCAGCCGAATATGATGGTAGAGAATTATTAGATAATGTTATTGAAAAATTATCAGCTGAAATTGAAAAAGCAGAGGGCTAAACCTCTGCTTTATTTAAAAGATCTATTATTGACAAGCCAACCGCTTTAGCAAATTGTACTGGAACTGCATTACCAATCTGCTTATATTGTTGTCCCATTGAACCCGAAAATTCCCAATCATCTGGAAAGCTTTGAATTCTAGCATATTCTCTTACCGTAAACGGACGTGTTTCTTCAGGATGACACCTTTCTGTTTGTTTTTGTGCAGGGCTACATGTTAGCGTTAGACTCGGTTCATTCCACGAAATTCTTCTTGCCATACCTGTCCTTCCACCACCCGAATAATAACTTTTCCCCATATACTCTTTCGCGATATTTTCTGGAAGATCTCTCCAATAGCCTCCTGGTGGAACCAATTCTAATACTTTTCGTTTTTTATCAGGATATTTTTCTCCCGCCGATTTTGGTACGTTCATTAAGGCATCTTTTAAGACCGGTTTATAATCATATTCCTTGGGCAAGCGATATTGAATATTAATGTCATTCCTAACACCTATAATAACTACCCTTTCTCTCTTCTGAGCCACTCCATAATTATTTGCCTTTAAAACATTCCAAGTTACATTATATCCCATATTCTCATAAATACTAATCATTGTTTGCAGTGTTTTACCATCATCATGTGTTGTGAGTCCCTTTACATTTTCAGCCAAAAACGCCTTAGGATTTAAGTCTTTAATTACCTTCGCAAAATAGAAAAACATTGTCCCACGTACGTCATCCAATCCCAATTTATGACCAGCATAGCTAAATGCTTGGCATGGATATCCTCCTGATACAAAATCTATTTCACAATTTTTAGGCAAATAATTCTTAATACCATTTTCTGAGACTTTAACTATATCATCCTGAATAACATTCCAATTCGGACGATTATCTCTCAAAGTTTGTGCTGCATATTTATCAATCTCAACCAATCCTTTTGCATGAAACCCTGACAATTCTAAGCCAAGAGCCAATCCACCTGCTCCTGCAAAAAGTTCCACTGAATTATATTTCCTTTTAGCTTTGACATTTTTAATGTCAACAAATTCTAACTGACTTTCAAATACAACTTTATCCTTTTTTTTCTTTTCAAGTTTTTCCTTTGAAACCATAATATCCATAGGTTTGACTTCAAGAATATCACATAATTTTTGATAATTGCTTTTTAAAGGGTTGCTTTTTGCCGATAATATCACAGACAATTGGTTTTTTGTCATTCCTAATTTTTCTGCTAATTCCGATTGTGTCTTTATATTTTTTTTTTCCATAATGGCATGTACTTCATTTTTGTCAATTACATATTCCATCTGTAACCCTCCTAACAAGTTATGAAAATATATTAACATTATAAACCGCTTAAGTCAAGCCAAGGTGAACAATCGTTCTTGTTTTAAACCATTATTTTTTACCCCTCATACCTAAAAAACTCCCTTGTCATCATCTTCGCCGTTGCCAGATTATATCCCTTTTTCAAATACCCCTGAACAATA
>CAZEIB010000205.1:0-4455 GCA_964511785.1 uncultured Oscillospiraceae bacterium | reverse complement strand
AAAGGCCCTCGCTTTAATAACAAAAACCTTTCTTTCTTTTTTATTCTTCCCCCTGTCTACGCCACCTATGCTTTAACAAGCTTTTGGCTCACTGGCTCTTTTTTTCTTCTTCCTCTTCTTTGTCAAAGCCTTCTTGCCTTTGCTCTTTTACTTTGTATTTTTCTATGTATCAAAACCCCTTCTTACTTTTTTATATTATGGCCTTACTTTATTCTTTTACCTATCATCCTTGCTTTCTCTTTTTCTTCTTTGAAATCTTTTTTATTGTTTTCTGTTATTTACAACAGTTTACATATCCTCATATTCCCGGCTATGGGCTACTCCTTAACCAAAATACTATTTAATAATCAGGAGAGATTTTATGCGTAACTTAACCATGATGACAGATTTATACCAATTAACCATGATGTATGGATATTGGAAGCAGAATATGACTACCCATGAAGGAATTTTCGACTTATTCTATCGCAAGCAAGGGCCTATGACCGTTCACGCTGTTGCAGCAGGTTTAGAACAAGCCATTGACTATATCCAAAACATTCATTTTTCCCAAGAAGACTTGGCCTACCTTCGTACCTTAAAGCTTTTTGATGAAGGTTTTTTATCTATGCTAAGCCATTTTCGCTTTACCGGAGATATGGTTGCCCTTCCCGAAGGAAGTATTGTTTTTCCAAATGAGCCTATTTTAAGGGTTCAGGCGCCTATACTTGAGGCCCAACTTATTGAAACTGCCCTTTTAAATATTATTAACCATCAAACTTTAATTGCCACCAAAGCCTCCAGAGTATGCTTAGCCGCTAAGGGAGACGAGGTGTTAGAATTTGGTTTAAGACGTGCCCAGGGCCCTGATGCCGGTATATATGGCGCACGTGCCGCTATTATTGGAGGCTGTAATGCCACCAGCAACGTTATGACCGGGCAGCTTTTCGGCATTCCTATTAAAGGCACTCATGCCCATAGTTGGGTTATGTCTTTCCCTACCGAATTAGACGCTTTTCGTGCCTATGCCGACGCCTTTCCCTCTACTTGCTTACTGCTGGTTGATACCTATAATACCATTAAAAGCGGAATGCCCAATGCTATTACCGTGTTTGATGAGCTAAGGGCTAAAGGCTATGAACCTGTGGGGATTCGCTTAGATAGTGGAGATATGAGTTATTTAAGTAAAGTGGCAAGAAAAATGCTGGATGATGCAGGGTATCCCAATGCCAAAATTTTTGCTTCCAGCGATTTAGACGAAGAAGTAATTTGGGATTTAAAAGCCCAAGGAGCCAAAATTGATACTTGGGGCGTTGGTACCAAGTTAATTACTAGCCAAAGTAACCCCGCACTAGGGGGTGTTTACAAACTGGCTGCTGAGGTTGTTGACGGTAAAATGATTCCCAGAATTAAAATTTCAGAAAACACCTTTAAAATTACCAACCCCGGTAAAAAGAAGCTTTATCGTATTTATGATAAAGACAGCCAAAAAGCCTTAGCCGATTTAATTGCCCTGGACGAAGAAATATATGATTCAAATGACCCTCTGACTATTTTTGATCCTGAACAAACTTGGAAACAAATGACTATAACCAATTACTCTTTACGAGAAATGTTGGTGCCTGTTTTTGAAAGGGGAAAACTGGTATACCAATCTCCTTCTTTATTAGATATTCAGGCTTATGCAAAAAAAGAAACTGCCTCTTTTTGGGATGAGTACATGCGCCTTAACACACCGCAAAAATATAAAGTAGACTTAAGCAAACCTTTGTACGACCTAAAACAGAATCTGCTTTCTACTGGTGGTCAAAACTTCTAAAGCAAAAAAAGGAGAAAATATGCCTGCAATTCCTTGGAAAAACACTGTGTATCATTGGGCTCTCCCCTGCTGGGGATACAAGGCCCTCAATCCTCCTGTAAATTCTACCTTTTCTCCACAACTAGAAAATAAACTGGCCGCTTTGTGTAAAAAGCACCACTGTGTTGGTAGTACAATTCTCTTTTACAATAAAGGGCATGCTCCACAAAGTTTTACTTATGGTTATAAATCCCTTCCCAAAGAAGAATTAACCCTTCAAAGCTACTTCCGTTTGGCCTCTATTACTAAAATATTTTTATCTCTTGGGGTGCTTACCTTAGTGGATGAAGGGAAACTCTCTCTTGAAGAAAGTTTAGAGCATTTCTTTCCCTTTTTAATAAATCCTTCTTTTAAAAATCATCCCATTACTTTAAGGCAATTACTCACCCATACATCTAGCATTATTGATGGGCCTTTGTATTATAAAAGTTTAAATACTTCTTATTCTTTAGACCAAGTTCTACGTCCTTCTTCTTTTTCTTCCTCTGTACCAGGTAATGTTTTTTCTTACAGCAACTTAGCCTTTGGTATCATTGGTAGTTTAATTGAAACTGTTACCAATCTTTCCTTAGAAAGTTTTATGGTGCAAAAAGTATTTATGCCTTTAAATATCAAAGCTACTTTCAACTTAGCTTCTTTAAAGGAAGATCAAGTTTGTTCAACTTATCTAGTCCTTAGCAAAAATAAAAGCCAACCGCAAAAAGCCTTTGATGCTGTTAAAAAGCATCGTCAAGGTCCTGTTCTCCAATTTCCCTCTCCTCTTTTTCATTTCAGCTATGGTGCGGGAGGAATGTATGCCGATCCTTTTTCTTTAACTCAGCTTTTTTCTTTGTTTTCAAATCAGGGAAGTCCTCTTTTTTCTAAAGACCTATTTTTAGAAATGGTTTCGCCTTCTGTTCCTTGGAATAGGAAAAAACCTTCTCTTTTTTATGGCTTAGGCCTTATGAAAGTAAAAAACCCTTCTATTCATTCCCAAGAACTATGGGGACATCAGGGTTTTGCCTATGGGGTTGCCCAAGGTTTGTTTTACAGCCCCAAAACAGACCAAGGTCTTATTAGTTTAAACAACGGTTCTTCTCTATACCGTAAAAACCATTTATCTGCCCTCTCTCTTGACCTGATACAATTACTTTTATAAAGGATTTTTATGGACATTATTACTCAAATCGAAAAACAAAAACGAAAATTCATCCTTACTGTAAACGAAACTTATCAAATTATTGTTCCTTACTCTTTATTTATGGAGCGCTCTTTTCAAGTAGAAGATTCTATTGATTTAGAGGAGTATGAAAAGTGGCTTCTATTAAGGCAATATAAGCACGGGCTAAACCGTGCAGTAGCCTATTTAGCCCCTAGGGCCAGAAGCGAAAAAGAAGTTTATGATAAATTAGTAGACTTGGGTTATTTAGAAAAAACAGCCCAAATGGTAGTAGTAAAATTATTAACCCTACATTTATTAGATGATGAAGACTTTGCTCTTCAGTGGATTGAAAGCCGCCATCGAAAAAAAATAGGAAAACATCGAATTACCCAAGAGCTTCGAAAGAAAGGAATTTCTTCTCAAGAGATTGAATTGGCCTTTTTAAAAGCAAAAGAAAACTTACTGGAAGAAGGCGGCATAGAAGATATTGAACTGTCAAAAGCCCTTTCTCAAGGGGAAAAACTTCTCTCTCGTTATCAAAAAGAACCTAATGACAAAAAACATCAAAAACTTCTTCATAGTTTGGTACGCCGTGGCTTCGATTGGGAAACTGCTAAAAAAGCCGTAACTACCTTATTAAAAAATGAATGCTAAAAAGTGTAAGCATTGCTTCCGCTCCTGCCGTCAAAGAACCCTTGCTTTCACTCAGGTAAAGCAAGGGTTCTTTGACGGCAAAAAAGCTTTTCGGCTTTCTTTTTTTTATTTGTTTTTAAATTTTTTTAAACGATTGTAAGTACTTTCTCTTAATCCTCCAACCACTATTAATGCTATGGCAACACCAAAGGTTAATCCTTTGAGTAACTCCGGTGCCTTCAATACAGAATTAAATAAACCAAACAAAGCAAGTAATAACAACCCAATTACCATTTCTTTTCTAATTTCCTTTTCATTTTTCATTTTCTTTTCTCCTTTCTAACAATCTAGTATCTCTTACAACCAATTATAACCTTTTAATAATTACAAACAAATCTGATTATAATAGGGTTCAACTTTCAAGAAGAACTTTTTTTTGCCTAAAAAGTAGAAGTAAGTCTTCCTATCTTTTCTTTTTAAAATTCTGCACTTCCTGTGGTTCTTGGAAAAGGAATGACATCGCGAATGTTTCCTATCCCTGTTAAGTACATAATCAACCTTTCAAAACCAATGCCAAAGCCTGCATGAGGGGTTCCTCCATATTTACGCAGTTCTAAATACCACCAATAGGAATCTGTATCTTGCTCCATTTCGTGAATTCGCTTTTTTAACTTTTCCAAATCGTCTTCCCTTTGACTTCCCCCAACCAATTCACCAATACCGGGCACCAGTAAATCAGAGGCCGCAACGGTTTTCCCATCCGGGTTCAGCTTCATATAAAAGGCCTTAATATCCTTTGGATAGTCATACACAAAAACAGGCTTTCCAAAATATTCTTCTGCTA
>CAZEIB010000204.1:0-4471 GCA_964511785.1 uncultured Oscillospiraceae bacterium | reverse complement strand
CTACAAATTCCGGAATAAGACCGAATCTAATCAAATCTTCCGGCCGCAATTCATGAAGAAACTTTCCTGTATCTTTTTCTTGTTGACTTTGAAGTTCTGCCCCAAAACCCAAAGTTTTTTTACCTATCCGTTTTTCTATAATTGGCTCTATTCCGTCAAAGGCACCACCACATATAAAAAGAATATTTGTAGTATCTATTTGAATAAATTCCTGATGAGGATGTTTTCTTCCCCCCTGTGGCGGAACACTGGCCACTGTGCCTTCCAGCATTTTAAGTAAGGCTTGCTGTACCCCTTCACCACTTACATCTCTTGTAATGGAGGGGTTTTCACTTTTTCGGGCAATTTTATCAATTTCATCAATATAGATAATTCCTCTTTCAGCAGCTTGAATATCATAATCTGCATTTTGAATAAGCCTTAAAAGTATATTTTCTACATCTTCCCCTACATAGCCGGCTTCCGTTAAGTTCGTAGCATCTGCAATAGCAAAAGGAACCTGTAATGTTTTAGCCAAGGTTTGGGCCAAAAAAGTTTTGCCACTACCAGTTGGACCAACCATTAAAATATTAGATTTTTGTAGCTCGACCTCTTTTTGCTTTTCGGGCTGACTTATTCGTTTATAATGATTATATACTGCTACTGCTAATGCTTTTTTAGCTTGATCTTGACCAATGACATATTCATCTAAAATGGTTTTTATCTCCACCGGTTTTAACTCTTTTGAAAAATCCGGTTCTTCAAAAAGCACATCTTCAGTAATAATTTCTTGGCACAAATCAATACATTCATTACAAATAAAAGCATTTGGCCCAACAACCATACGTTTCACTTGTTCTTGATTTTTACCACAAAAGCTGCAGTTATGCAGCTTTTGTGGGGTTTTGGGGGTGACATCATCTTTTCCCATTATTTCCCTCTTAACTATTCGTTGTTAGTTTTGGTTGTTTTGCGCGGTTCATATATTTCATCAATAATTCCATAAGCTAATGCTTCTTGGGCGCTCATAAAATAATCTCGTTCTACATCAGAAGAAATTTTTTCTAAACTTTGTCCAGTCATATCAGACATCAATTTATTCATTTTATCTTTAGTTTTTAAGAGCCATTCAGCTCTAATCGCTACATCTGTAGCTTGCCCTTCAGCACCACCTAAAGGCTGATGAATCATGATTTCGCTATTAGGCAAGGCAAGTCTTTTGCCTTTTTCACCCGCCATCATTAAAAAGGCTCCCATAGATGCAGCCATACCGATACATACAGTACGTACATCCGGTTTGATATAGTTCATTGTATCATAAATAGCCATTCCAGCTGTTACAGAGCCGCCTGGGCTATTAATATATAAAGAAATATCCGCATCAGGATTATCCATTTCTAAAAACAGCATTTGGGCTACTACTACATTTGCCACTTGATCGTTAATAGGACCGCCTAAAAAAATGATACGATCTTTCAGTAATCTGGAATAAATGTCAAAGGAACGTTCTCCTCTATTGGTTTGTTCAATAACCATGGGTATTAAACTCATATAATTTTCCTCCTTAAAGTATGTAAAGTTGGAGGCGAAGCTTCTATATTATTTAGCTTCTTTCTTTTCAGCCTCTTCTTTTTTTTCTTTAGTTGTAGTTTTTTTAGCAGCAGCTTTTTTAGTAGCCGCTTTTTTTGCTGTTTTTTCTTCTTTTACAGCTTTTTCTTCTTTTACAGTTTCTTCTTCAGGATGGTTTTCCTCTACTGTTACGGTAGACTTCATTAAATCAACCACCATTTGGATTACAGCACTTTCTGCCATAATTTCTTTTTGCCTATCATTTAATCTTTCAGCAAGTTTTTCAGCAGTTTCACCGGTTCTTTCAGCTTGTAAAGCAATTTGCTTATCAATTTCTTCTTCAGTGGCCGTAATCTCTTCTGCATTTTTAATGGCTTCTAATACCAACTCGTTTTTTACCCTCATTTGAGCTTCATTTTGATACATTTCTCTTAACTGGGTTTCTGTTTGGCCGGTATATTTTAAATAGTCTTCCATTTTTAAACCTTGATAAGCCATACGCATGGACATATCACGGAGAATATAATCAATCTGATCTTCAATCATGGCTTGAGGAATTTCCACTGTTGCGTTTTCTACAGCTTTTTCTACTAAAGCATTTTCTACTTCAATATCAAAACGTTTTTTTTCATCTTCAGTAAGTTTTTTTTGAATATCTTTTTTATATTCTTTAAAGGTATCAAATTCACTTACATCCATAGCAAACTCATCATCTAATTCAGGTAGTTCCTTGTTTTGAATGCCATTTACTTTTACATGGAAAACCGCTTCTTTTCCTGCTAAATCCTCCGCATGGTATTCTGTGGGAAAAGTGATTTTTAAATCTTTTTCTTCTCCAATATTCATACCAATCATTTGTTCTTCAAAACCGGGAATGAATTGCCCTGATCCTATTTCGAGGGTTTGTTCTTGGGCTGTTCCACCATCAAAAAGAACCCCATCAACACTGCCTGAATAATCTAAATTAACAATGTTGCCATTTTCTACAGCCTTGTCTTCAATATCAATAATTCTGGCATTTTTTTCTTGATCCTGCTTAATCCTATCCTCTACCATTTCTTTCGTAACAGGATGCTTGTGTGCATGAACCGTTAAGTTTTTATATTCTCCCAGTGTAACATCAGGTTTTACATATACTTCAACTGTAAAAGTTAAATCTTGTCCGGATCCAATTTGAGAAATATCTACATTAGGTCTGTCTACAGGAAATAAGTTTTCTTTTTCAACTACTTCTTGGTACACTGTAGGAAATAAATGATCAAAGGCTTCATCATAAAAAAAGCCTTCTCCATACATTTTTTCAATTAAATTACGTGGGGCTTTTCCTTTTCTAAAGCCTGGTATGTTTACGCGACCGCGTACTTTTAAATATGCTTTATGCATTGCTTCATCAAATTTTTCAGCTGCCACAGTAAAAGAAATTTTCACCTGATTACTTGAAGTTTTTTCTACAGTATGGTTCATTGGTATATCCTCCCAGAAACAGGAACTCCTGCTTTTATTTACAAAATCGTTTTAAAAAAACGTTTCTATTAATTATACCATAAGTATCCACTGCTAACAAGTTTTTATCCTCCATGTTTGCTGTTCTTACATGATGGCCTTACTATTTCTTATGCTCTTCTTAATATTCCTCCTAGATCCCTAGAGTCCATATTCCCTATAATTCCAACATCATTTAAAAATACATTTATTATGTTCATCATATTCCTGTTCATTTTTTATTAAAACAGCATCTCTTACAGAAAGAACTAAAGATTTTCAATTGAATAATTTAAAAATTATCGATAATCTAAACTAGTAAAAAACAAGAAAAAACAGACTTCCTTCTTACTATTCATATCCTATACAATTAAAAAGAAGTCTATTGTATATTACTTTTGTTATCTTTTATTAATCTTTTTTCTTTTGCCCATAATAAGCTTTTTTCCATGTTTTCGCATAAAATGCTTTTCGGCAATATAGGAAGAAAGAAGGGATGTTTATTGCTGCTCAGGTAATACTTCTGTGTGCCACGTCACCATCGCTACCTCTTCTAGCACCACAGCATTTTGTACTGCATCTAGAGGGTTCCCTCCCAAAGCAAAAGGACCATGAGATGGAACTAGTACACAGGGAATATGAGAAGGACTTCATCCATTTTTTCAAAATGATCTACAATAACATGCCCTATTTCAATTCATAACCCCTACTAACTTCTTCCGCTATCAGTTCTCTTGTGCAGGGAACATTTCCGTAAATATAATCGGTATGTGTAGTCCCATAAGCCGGAATTTCTCTTTTACTTTGAGCTCAAATGGTAGCCCAGCAGTTATGGGTATGAGCAATGCCTCCTCTTTAAGGAAATCTATTATGCAAAGTAACATGAGTGGTTGCATAAAAGGAGGAATTTAAACTTCCTTCTATTGTTTTTCCTTTTAAATCCACTACTACCATATTTTTAGGTGATAGCTCTTCATAGGATATACACCTGAAGGTTTAATAACAACTTTTCGATCTATCTAGAAACATTTCCCCATGTGAAGGTAACCAAGTGATATGTAGGCAAAAGCATATTTCCCTCATAAACTTGTTTTTTTAACTCTGTTAACATTATCTACTATTCCTTTCGATTGAACAATGACCTAAATATGTGTAAAACCTATGGTTTCTCTTTGAATCAATTATAGCATAGGTTTAAGGAAAAATCTTCTCCACGACTATTATAAAATCTTCTTTTCTATCAAAATCCTCATTCATTTTTTATAACTTCGCAGCTTTAAATCTACTAAAATGTTTTATTGTATCAAAACCTTTATTAAGCAAAAATTGCCAATGTAAAGAATTCTATAAAAAAAGCTACTTGCTTTATGCAAGTAGCTATATTGGAATCCGGCAGTGACCTACTCTCCCGGGCCGTCTCCAGCCAAGTACCATCAGCGCT
>CAZEIB010000203.1:0-4487 GCA_964511785.1 uncultured Oscillospiraceae bacterium | reverse complement strand
AATGACCCCTTCTAAGCTTCCTTCCAACTGAGATAATTCGTGATAATGAGTGGCGAATAAGGTTTTGCCACCAATTTTGTTTTTATTGCAAATATACTCTACCACTGCCCAAGCAATAGCTAAACCATCAAAAGTACTGGTCCCTCTACCAATTTCATCTAAAATAATTAAAGATTTTTCTGTTCCATGGCGAAGAATATTGGCTACTTCTGCCATTTCCACCATAAAAGTTGATTGGCCACTTGCCAAGTCGTCAGATGCCCCTACCCTTGTAAAAATTCGATCTGTTAAAGGAATGGTAGCCTCCTCAGCAGGTACAAAACTTCCCATGTGGGCCATTAGGGTAATTAAAGCCACTTGGCGCATGTAGGTACTTTTTCCTGCCATATTGGGACCGGTAATAATCATCATTCGCCTTGTGTTATTATCCATTTGAATGTCATTAGGTACGAAACCTTCATTTTGTATGGTTCTTTCCACCACAGGGTGGCGGCCATCAACAATATGAAGTTCTCCTTCCTTTACCATAGTAGGGCGCACATACTGGTACTCTTGGGCAGCCAGTGCCAAAGAAATCAGGGCATCCAAGTATTTAAGACCGTAGGCAGTTTCCTGCATAGGGGCAATTTCTTTCGCTACTACTTCCCTTATCTGGCTGAACAATTCTGTTTCAAGGCGAACAGATTGTTCTTGGGCACCTGTAATTTTATCTTCAATCTCTTTTAACTCCGGGGTAATATAGCGCTCGCTGTTGGCAAGGGTTTGCTTACGCTGATAGCGCAATGGAACCAAATCGTAATAAGACTTGGTTACTTCAATATGGTAGCCGAAAATACGATTATATTGTATTTTCAGGTTTTTAATGCCCGTTTCTTTTCTCTCTTTTGCTTCCAGCTCTAAAAGCCATTGTTTGCCGTGGTTGGCCGCATCTCTTAACTCATCTAAACGTTGATTAAAACCATCTTTAATCATATTCCCTTCTGTTAAAGTAAGCGGGGCGTCAGGATGTATGGCAGCCTCAAGCAAAGCCGTTAAGCTTTCCATTGGGTTTAATTTTTCATATAATTCTTTCAGCAAAGGAGCTTGTAAGAGCTTTACCTGCTCCTTTACCACAGGAATTTTTTGAAGGGTTTGGCATAGTGCAAGGCAATCTCTGGCATTTAAGCTTTTATAAGAAACCTTGCTTAAAAGCCGTTCAATATCATAAGTGGTTTTTAGTTCTTCCCTTATTTCCATAGAACCTATGTGATTATTCACCAATTCCTCTACAGCATCTAAACGGTTATTAATTTTCTCAATATTTCCAAGGGGTTGTTCAATAATGCTTTTAAGCATTCTGGCCCCCATGGCTGTCGCGGTTTTATCCAGTAGTTCAAGT
The DNA here is from genome assembly GCA_964511785.1 of uncultured Oscillospiraceae bacterium. Taxonomy (GTDB): domain Bacteria; phylum Bacillota; class Clostridia; order Christensenellales; family Aristaeellaceae; genus CAYFQH01. The sequence continues at coordinate 3,109 of CAZEIB010000203.1, read as the reverse complement.
AAAGTTCCTTTTCTACTTTGAAAATGAATAGACTGGGTTAGTTCTAAATTTTTTCTGGCTGTTCGGTCTAAAAACAAGCTGTCTTGATTCATTCCCCACTGAATTTTTCCAATATGGCTTAAAGCATTCTTTTGGGTTTCTTCCAAGTAGCTCATTAAAGCTCCTGCTGCCATTTGGGCTACTAAGCTATCCTCCTGTAGGTCTAAAGAAGATAAATACTCTACTTCAAAGTGCTTTTTTAAAGTGCTTTGAGCTTTTTCCAGTTGATAAAATGATTTTTTTACGCTACTTATCATGATATCTTTGGTTAAAAAACCATAGAGCCTTTCCAAATCGTTGGAAATAATTTCGTTAGGAGCTATACGACTGATTTCATCTACCAAGGTTTCCTCATAAGGCTGAATTTGATAAAGGAAAAACTCCCCTGTAGAAACGTCTACAAAGGCAATGCCTGCTGTTTTATTATAAAACATGATAGAAAGGAGAAAGTGGTTGTTTTTTTCTTCCAATCCCCCTTCATCAAGAATAGTACCTGGGGTAATAATACGAACAACTTCTCTTTCAACCAATCCTTTACTTTCAGCCGGATCGGAAGTTTGTTCACAAATGGCCACTTTATACCCTTTTTCAATTAATTTTTGAATATATCCATTGGCACTATGGTAAGGTATTCCTGCCATAGGGGCCCGTTCTTCTAAACCGCAGTCTCGGCCCGTTAAAGTAAGTTCCAGTTCTTTTGAAGCTGTTAGGGCATCTTCAAAAAACATTTCATAAAAGTCACCAAGGCGAAAAAACAAAATACAATCTTGGTGCTTTTCCTTAATGTCCATATACTGCTGCATCATAGGGGTTAATTGTGCCATCTGTCTATTCCTTTCCTTGGAAATGTTTTAGCAACCGCAACCACTGCATCCGGCGCAGCTACCTTCACAACTGTCTTGGGGCATTTCTCCGGTTAAGGCATATTGAATCAGTTTATTTACCTGATTCATCATGTTGGCAAAAACCAACCTTTCCTCTTCCAGTTTTGCAATTTCCGGTAAGGCCATTAAAGCTTCCTCGGCTTGTTTTAATTCTTGGCTTGCAGCTTCTAAAGCAGTTCTATCTACTTCCTTTACTTGTAGTAATGCTTCTACTTGTGCCCTTAAAACATTTCTTTTTTCTGCTGCTTCCATTACCACTGGGTTTTGAGTTGCCTCTTGCTCTGCAAGGTTCATTTTTGTAAATGCTTGGCTTTCTACCAAGGCTTGGCCTAATGCTTCTGCTTTTAAAAATACTTCTTTCATGTTGCTAATCTCCTTTTATTTTCATTCATTGTTTTTTTCCTTGAAGGGTGTTGCTGATACTGCTGATTATTTTTACTGGAATAATTTTTCCAATATCCTCTTTATTTCCTTCAAATACCACAGCAATTCCTCTTTTCCCTTTGCCGGATACTTGTTTTTCATTCTTTTTAGAAATACCTTCTACCAGTACTTCCTCTATGGTGCCTATTAATGTACCATGTACCTGTTGGGTCATTTTTTCCTGTAAATCTAGCAAACGGTTTACCCGCTCTTTCCCTACTTCCTTACTTAGCTGCCCTTCCATGGTAGCGGCTTTTGTTCCTTCCCTTGGAGAAAAAATGAAGCTGTAAGCCGCATCAAAGCCTACTTTTTTAACAATAGCTAAGGTTTCTTCAAATTCTTCATCTGTTTCTCCTGGAAAAGCCACAATAAAGTCGGTAGTAATACCAATGTTAGGAATGGCTCTACGAAGTTTTTCTACTTTCTGTAAATACTGTTCCAGGTTGTAGTGGCGGTTCATTGCCTTTAAAATTCGATCACTTCCTGCTTGTATAGGCAAATGAAACTGGTTACAAATATGTTTGCCGTTTTTCATCACTTCAATCAGTTCATCTGATAAGTCTTTAGGATGCGATGTCATAAACCTAATCCGGGGAATTCCCACTTCATCCAGCATTTCAAGTAGCTTAGGAAAGGTTACCTCCCCTTTTTCTCCTCCTTTATAAGAGTTTACATTTTGCCCTAAAAGCATAATCTCTTTTGTGCCATTTTTGTATAAGGTTCTGGCTTCTTCTAAAATATCTTCAGGATCTCTTGACCTTTCTCTTCCCCTTACATAGGGCACAATGCAGTAAGAACAGTAGTTGTTACACCCATACATAATGGTAATGAAACTATGATAAGGGCTCATTCTATCTGCAGGAATCCCTTCTGCAATAATGTATTCATCTACCAATACCTCTACAACAGGTTTACTGTTTTGAAGGGTTCTGTGTAAAAGTTGAGGAAAGCGGTGTAAGTTGTGGGTACCAAAAGCAATATCCACAAATTTATATTGCTTTAAAATAACGTCTTCCATTCCCGGCTGTTGTACCATACAACCACATACTCCAATTAACAACTCCGGCTTCTTTTTTCTAAGTTGCTTTAGCCAGGTAATGTTGCCTAAAGCCTTTCTTTGAGCATTATCGCGTATGCAGCAGGTATTATAAATAACAAAGTCTGCCTCTTCTTTTGTGAGGGCAGGAAGAATGTCCATTTCTTTTAGCATTCCTGCAATTTTTTCACTGTCATGTTCATTCATTTGACAGCCTAAGGTTGCTATAAAATAAGTTTTTGGTTTGTTTTCTAACTCTTTTATTTTTTTTGCAAAGTCTTCTTGTATTTGCATTTCTTCTTGGGTGATAATTTGCGGTTTTCGGGTTTCCATCCTGTTTATTTTCTCCTCACGTAGATTCATTTTTCACTACTTTTCAGCAGTTTCACTGGTTTTCATTCATGCTTCAGTAGCATTTCGAGTTTTCTTTCTGGTCATTTCCATTAGCCCTAAACGAGTGTAACCATGAATAACCGTTTTTACTCGATCTTTTTTTAATTCTTCTTGCAAATGTTCTTGTACCGCAATACGGTTTTCCTCTTCTTCCATATCAATAAAGTCAATTACAATAATGCCACCAAGGTTTCTTAGCCTGAGTTGCCTTGCAATTTCTTCGCAAGCTTCTAAGTTGGTTTTCACAACCGTTCTTTCAAGGCCTCTTCTTCCCGTAAATTTACTGGTGTTTACATCAATAACTGTCATCGCTTCACAAAAATCAAAAATTAAA
>CAZEIB010000202.1:0-4520 GCA_964511785.1 uncultured Oscillospiraceae bacterium | reverse complement strand
CTTTTATTTGAGGAATGGTAGATAAAGTAGCCATCACCTGTTGTATAGGGGTTTGATGCAAATCAACCTCGTATTCAAACACCCCTTTTTCTTCTTTAATAAAGTGAGCCATGGGAAAATGAGGAATAGTACCATTACCTGTAACTAACTGAATACGGGTAAGGTTACCGGTAATCTCTCTAAGGCCATTAAAGCTTCCGTCGTAGGCCAGTTTCCCTTGGGAAATCATCAGAATTCGTTGAGCCATTTCTTCTAAATCGTCCATATCGTGGCTAGTAACCAAAATGGTAACTCCCTGGGTTTGATTGATTTCTTTTAAAAAATCAATCATTTGCCTTTTGGCGACTACGTCCAGCCCCAAGGTAGGTTCATCTAATAAAATTACTTTTGGGCTGTGCAAAAGCATTAAAGCTAAATCTGCCCGCATACGTTGGCCAAGACTTAATTCTCTTGCGAAGGTATGTAAAAGATCTTTCAGGTCTAAAAGCTCACAAACCATATGAAGGTTTTGTTGATAGATTTTTTCGGGAATATCCCAAACGGTTTTTTTCCACTGGAAACTTTGAATAACCGGGTGATCCCACCATAGCTCCGTTCGGTTGCCAAAAAGCACTCCCAACTTTGCCATTAAAGGAATACGCTGTTTTTCAGGGGAGAAGGACAACACAGATACCTCCCCTTGATTGGGTAAAAGCATACCGCTTAATATTTTCATGGTAGTACTCTTTCCTGCACCGTTAGGGCCTGCATAGGCTACAAATTCTCCTTGATGAATGGTAAAAGAAACATGATCAAGGGCGGTAATCGTTCGCTTTTGTGGATGGAAGAGATTTTGAAGAATCCCTTTTTTGCTAGGGTCTCTTTGCCATTGAGTAAAGGTTTTGCTTACCTGGTTCATAGTAATAATGGGGGAATTATCGGCGAAAGCCGTAGGGTAAGTAACGGTTGGCACCGGTTTTAACATAGTAGTTCAATCCTTTCTGAAAAAAGTATTTGGCCAAAAGAGCCAGAAATAAAGCAAAAAACAAAGGGTATACCCTACCAAGACCTAAAGGAGGTTTTCCCAGTAAACTTAGGGCAGGAAACCAGGCGATAAGCCCTTCGGGAAGAAAAGAGACCAAAGAAAATTGAAGCCACTTTGGCATACCCGATAAAGGGAAAGTACTTAGTTGATGGGTACTATCCAGCACTGTGGAAGAAATTTCTTCTGCTGCGACAGGGGCATAAAAGGCAATGGAGGAAAAAAGGTAGCTTCTGGCAATAATAGTGGTTAAAGAAATAATGACATAAGCCAACAAGGTTAAAAGCCAAAGGGGGGTAACCACAAGGTGAAGGGCTTTTACAGAATAAAGGGTAAGAAGTATTCCGATAATCAAATTCATACTGCCGGTAAAAGGGCAAAAACCCCCGGTAACCAGCTGCATAGGGAGGGAAACAGGTTGAATAAAACTATGTTCCAGTTGGCCTCTACCAATAATGCGGCTAATATAAATGTTGTTGCTGGAGCCGAAAAGTTCAAACAAGCCGGAGGTAAGGGTAGAAAAAGCCAGCATAAACAGTACCTCTTCCTTGGTCATTCCCCCTATGCCTTCAAAACGTACCGCAATAAAATAAATGGCGGAAAGGGAGGATACCTGGGCCAATACATCGGCAAAAATGGCAATTAGGGCGTATTTGGTATCTCGCAAAAACCACATCATATCTAATTTACCGTGAATAAATAATAGGCGAAAAAACTGTTTAATTTTAGCCACCGTAACTCACCATCCTCTCTTGAGACAGGCGAAAAACATATAGGGCTAAGGGCCATAAAATCATGTTCCAAAAAACCTGAAGAAGAAGGGTTTCTTTGATGTTTCCTGCGCCTACTAAAATAGATAGAGGAGCTCCTGCAAGGCTTGAAAAAGGCTGATAAATAAAAATTTTATCAAGGCCAAAAGGTAAAAGGGCAATGGGGATGAAAGAACCTGAAAAAAGAGCCATAATTCCAGCCCGTATACGGTGAATGAGCCAAGTAATATTGTTTAGCCGCAAAGACAAACAGGCGAAAAGAAAATCAATGGCAAAGCCCAAAGAAACACATAAAAAAAGGCTTGGGAAAAACCAAAGGGAATAAGGGATTAAACGAATAGAAAACACAGGGGCTAACAAGGCCATGGGCAGGGAAAAAAGCAAAAGGTTAGGAAGCCAACTGCCAAAAGACAGGGCTACCAATTGCCCCAGCACCGATAAGGGGCGACCATAAAGTTTTTGCAAAACCCCTTCAGATAACCAGCCTGTGGCAACGGTTTTAACTACCAAAAAATCTGTTAGCAGGGCACTGGCATAAGTATAGGTGAGGATTTGCTGTAAGGAATAGGGGGTTTTGGCCCCTAGGGTAATGGCGTTTTGCCAAAGGAGTAAAAGGGGAATGAGAATAAAGACCTTTAAAAAAACCTCGGGAAGAAGGGCAATGAGACCTCCGTTGGTTTTTTCTAAAAGGGCTAAATGAGCAGTTTTGATATATTTTTGCATAAAAAAATCTCCGTTCTGATTGTTTTATTTTAATGAAAACAAAGAAGGAACAGAAGACCCTTTTTTACAGGCTGGAAAGCGAGCCTCTTTTTATACTAGTTGCCTTTTTTAAAAGAAAATTTAAGCAGAAAAAAGGGCAGGGGAGAAGTATTGAAAGGAGGAAAAAAGGGCAGACTGACCCTGTAAAAGGGGAGAAAATCCTGAAATACGGGTAAAATGGACAGACTTATCCCCTACAAGGGCAGAAGTAAAAGAAAAGCCTTTGATACATTCCCGATTTGTGTATACATTTTCACCGCTTACAAAATGAGTGATATTCAACCTTCTCACCACCTTTCAAAATAATAATTGGAGTATAGCATAGGAGAGAGGATTGGTCAATAAATGGGGAAAGGAATAAGGAAAGGAAGAGGAAAAGCAGAAAAACAGCCCGATACAACGAGTGTATCGGGCTGAAAGAGTTTAAAGGTAATTAATGGTGACTACGTTTTTTACTTTTTTTATAAAGTACCAAGGTTACAGAACCTAAGGTTAAAGCAAGGGCTAGTAAAGCTACATAAGAGGCAATACCGTCATCACCGGTTTTAGGTACATCGGTACCTGTGTCTAAGGAAACAGGTTTCCATTTGGCAAAGAGGGTCATGGTGTTGGTAACGGTATAATCTCTAAAGTTCCAAGGGGTTTGTAGGGAAGATTCCATATACCAACCGGCAAATACATAGCCTTTACGTTGGGGTGGAGTAGGAGGATTAATGACACTGCCATGGGCTACATTATAGTAGGGAGCCACATAGGTTCCTCCGTTAGATTCAAAGTATACATTGTGATAAGTAACGGCAGCAGTCCATTTGGCATAAACGGTTAAGCTTTTGGTAGCCGGGGTAGTAAAATTGTACTTGGTGGTAAAAGCTTCATCGGTATACCAGCCATCAAAGGTATGGTTTTCTTTGGTGGGGGCAGTAGGCTCTTTAAAAAGGCTGTTGTATGCTACAGTTTGAGAATCAACAGTAGAACCGCCTTTACTATCAAAGGTAAGGGTATACTTTTCAGCAGTCCAATTAGCATAAACGGTTAAGCTTTTGGTAGCCGGGGTAGCAAAAGCGTACTTGGTGGTAAAAGCTTCATCAGTATACCAGCCATCAAAGGTATGTCCGGATTTGGTAGGAATAGCAGGTTCTGTGAAAGTATCATTGTATTCTACAGTTTGAGGAGCAACAGTGGAACCGCCTTTACTATCAAAGGTAAGGGTATATTCATTTATTTTCCATTGAGCGGTATAGGTGGCTTCTTCTGTAACGGTATCTGCTATTGTAGGGCTCCAACCGGTAAAGGAATAGCCTTTTCTTTCAAGTTTACCTGAAAAATCAGGTGTGGCTTTTCCTATTTCAACCAAGGTAGTTTGATCATCAAAAAGGGTTTCTCCATCTACGCCATCGGTGTAGGTAACTTTGTGAGCAGGTGTCAGGAAGAAAGATTGCCATCCGCTAAAGTTTTTGTTAACACCTGCTTTTTGCGCCCATTCACCAAAGAAGTAAGAAGAGCCACTGCCACTGGTTTTCAAAACAAGGTCTTTCATATTAACAATCAGTTCATTGGTGGCGGAATCGTAGGAGCCGGCAGAAGAGTTATGAGGGCTGTATACACCCAAGGCTACTTGAGGAAGGTTTGAAAAACCTTTTATAGGGTTTTTTATACGGTATTGGGTATCGTTCATATCAACCAAGCCTAGGGTAATGGGGTTAGGTTGTTGCCCTGTGAAAAAGAGTTCGAGAAATTGGGAGGGATCAAAAAGGCTAACATCTCTAGTTTTGTTGTTATAGGCAGTAATAGACAATAAAGATGGGGAGTTCTGCGGAGAAAGAGGAGAAAAATCAGTGATTTGATTACCACTTAAATATAATCCATTACTTACTTGTAAGCCTCTAAGGGCAGAAACATCTTTAATATGGTTACTGTCTAACCAGAGGTTTTGTACGCTTGTTAAGTTTTTTAAAGAACTAATGTCT
>CAZEIB010000201.1:0-4534 GCA_964511785.1 uncultured Oscillospiraceae bacterium | reverse complement strand
TTTTCGCTCAATGGGTTTCACACCCATGTGTGCTAAAAGCATTGATATATAAGGGGTTTCAGCGCACTCAATCATTTTTCTTTGTTATCAATACGACCGTCTCAACGTGGCTCGAGAGGACTTGTATGATGTCAACTCGAGGTATCTTTTCGAGATAACATTTTATAATACGTCCACCGCTATTTTTGGGTTTTTTTCATGCACAAAACGTTATGTTTTCAAGGCATATCGTTGATTAGCGATAGGTTGAGTGGATAGAGGGAATGTCACTTATACATTTTATGCATTTTTCTGCTGACTAATATATTTTGACCTACCCACTATATACTTGTTTTTCATATATTGATTGGGTTCCGGCATTGGTTGTTCCTTACCCATTATATCTTTTCTCTCATGTTGATTGTACACTTGATTTATTCTATTCCAATCCTAAGCATAATCTTCTTTAAACTTCTTAGAGAAATCCTCTAAAGAACAATCATCTCCAAGCTGATTAAATATTCCGTTGACCTTTTCTGATTTTTTCACTATAACACCTTGTGCCATTCTAATTCCTCCCTTAATCAATTTTACAACTTTTAATACCCGGTGTTTTTCATTCGGGCGACGCCCATAAACTCCAATCTGCATAGACTTAATCAAGACACCACGTTTTTAAAGCAAACGCTAATATTTTATTATGTCTTTTTTCAATAGCAGCTGAAGCCTAACACAGTTTTTTCTTCGTTTCATCCAGGAAATTATAATTTTTGCCTGTTGCTTTAAAATTGGATTATTTTTTTAAATTGTTGATTGCTTTAAATATAAACCCACCCATTTTCACTAAAATCAGAAAGTGGGTGGGTTTAAGATTTAGCAAGTCCTATAACTACTGCTTTGATTTTTTTCGAATTAGCCTTCTAAAATCCTCTAATTTAACTTCTTCTATATCCCCTAGCACAAATATGTCAAGCGTATTAGAATTGTAATCCACCATTTTATTAATCAACGATTTGCTGTCGGAGGCCAGAAAGGATACTTTCCCTTCCTTATCTAAAATGCGAATCGCACCTCTGACATCATCATCAAAGTGATCAGTGGTACAATCTTCAGCACGCAAATGAGAAGGGATTGATTCAAGAGAAACCTTTGATTCAACAAAGCCTATCATTTTAGGATCTATATTGCATTTTTTAGCTAAAGGTTCTTTATCATTTTCAATGAGCCATCTTGTTAAGAAATACGTTGAATCATTTACGGGTTTCGATTTTGGTTGAGAAGAAGTTTTAGAAATAATGTCCGACATAGTTATTACGTGATTAGGCTTTGCCCTCTGATTCAAATAAGACCAAAGCAATTTAATAAATGCATCTTCAGACTTTTCTGAAAAATTACGCATAAGTTGCCATGCATAGTCATCGGTAAATTGATAAAAGGTTTCTTTGCCAATGCAATCTTTAATACTATCATAAGTAGCGTAATCAGACTCAGATTCAGATATAAGAACTTTGAAAAACAAAGCCTTCGCTATCGCTTCATAAACCATTGATGTTTTATGTAATACAACTTGAGTGTAGTGAAAATATCTTCCCATCAAAAAATGTTCAATAGCGTGCTGACTTCGATAATCAAAAATGACTAACTCTATGTTATTTGTTATTCCACTTGTTGAATTAATTGGGGTTGATACAATCCTTATTTGTCTCAGAATATAATCTAATTCTATATTTCCAAAAGAAACACCAGCTTGCCTAGAATCCCGCAACAAATAGTCTAGTCTATCAGCATCTAAGCTTGAATGTAAAAGTTGAGCATGTATTGGATTAGCCTGTCCATCACCACATATTATTTGACCAATCACTTCAGGATTAATATTTGCTTCATTAAGAATGCTACTAATTTCATTATCATTCTTGATTACTTCCGCACCTAAGTGCTCATGGTCTTTTGATTTTGTTTTTTTATAGTTAGCAATGGTACTTAATAAATTAGTGTCATTAGAATATGAATCATCCAAATTCTTAACCATTTTATTGGTATTTTGAACATTATCTATGAAACTATATACGCATTCGCTAAGATGCGAAAATGGAAAGTGTCCTACATCATGCAACAATGCAGCAATGCGTATCTGCCGAACATCCTCAAGAGTAAATTTGATTCCATCATCTCCACTGCAATACCTTTTATACAAACTATCACACATCTTTCCAATAATGCAAAGAACACCCAACGAATGGACAAATCGTGAGTGTTCTCCACTTGGAAATACATACGAAGCAAATCCCATTTGTCGAATTCTTCTCAACCGTTGCATGGCTCGAGTATCGAGCAGCCTAACCTCTAGTTCAGATAGACCGATACACCCATAAATAGGATCATTAATAATTTTATAGTTAAACTCCTGAATATAATCATTATTGTTATCGTTCATATAAAGCCCCCGTTAAGAAATGTCTTTTAATGTTTTATATGATTTAAAAGCAGATTCAGTCTGCTCTGTAGTAAATTGAGGTTTAGTTGTTTTGATCTTTTCGACCACCTCTTCTTGATTTTTAATACCACGTTCATACCAATATGCAATAGAAGCTATCAATTCATACCATTGAACAGTTTTTAAATTAATATTTTCAGACGCTATATATGATTCCAAATCATTAACCTTTTTTATCATATCGGAGTATTTTTCATTAAAAGTGCTTTTTTCAATAGATTCAAATCCCTCTGGAATAATTTGATATGCTACTGTAGTTAAATCCGATGAGTAAGGACCATGAATATACCAATTATATCCGTATCCAAGCGGTAATCCTAAATCCTGTGCCAAAAAAACTTTTTTCTGCAATAGTATTCTTTCGTCAATAGTATTTATAGAGTCACAATGCAAGTCACGAAAAGCAATTGCTGTTGCTATATATGCTTTATTCATAATTACATCCCTTCCTTTCGTTACAATCAAGGTGTATAATAAAATTAAAGTATTGACCTTAAGTAAAATTAGATATATACATAGATATGCAATAATTTTTTTGAGTTATTTGTTATAGCTTAGTTTATTGTATCTTTTTTTGCTATAGTTTTCTTTCGAATTTATAGCCTTTCTTATATTGTTATTATACCCTAAAACAATCAGGAGTGTCAATACAAATTTAAAAAATATATTGATAAAACTGATCTTCATGATATATGCACCTTGAGTTTGAGTATTATCACTGTGTTAACAGTAAAGGCGTTATTATCTTTTCTACATCTCCACATCAATCTCCATCTCAGATTTAAAGGCAACAGTGACTCTTTCATCATGCACTGTAATCTTCTCAATCAGCTTTCTGACTAGTTGCTCATCGTATTCTTTTACAGAGCCACTCTGCTGCTTTAAAAATTCCGCCATTTCAGCCATTCGTTGTTTTTGGCTTGCGTACCCAGCATTCTTTGCCATTGCTGTTTTCTTTTCATCTCTAAGCTTGTAAATCTCATTGGCAATAATAGAAAAATCTTGTTTATTATTTGCAAGCCTTAATAGTTCCTGTTGCAAGGCTGTGAGTTTTTGTTCAATTTCAGTTATTTCACTTTCATCGACTTGGTTAAGTACCTCTGAAATATTTTTCCCCAAAATCGAAAGGAAAGTTGCCTTTGTTCCAAATATTTCATTGATGGCTTGCACCACCACTTGCATAAGGATTGGCTCAGGAACTGTTCTAGCTTTGCAATCGACCGCTGTTTTGTCAAGCCTGCTTGCACATCTCCAAACAATAGACTTGCAACCGTTATTATTCCAATGGATTCTGCGATAAATATCTCCACAATGACCACAGACTACAATGGTGGATAAAGCATATTTGCTACTGTAAACTCTTTTCTTTTCACTTTTACCATTATGAATGTTAGTCCTACGCTCCATTTCCTCTTGCACCTGCATATAAAGTTCTCGTGGAATAATCGGTTCATGATTATTTTTTACATAATATTGTGGAACAATCCCATTGTTTTTTACTCTCTTTTTGGTAAGGAAATCAACCGTATAAGTTTTCTGCAAAAGGGCATCCCCAATATATTTTTCATTTTGCAGAATCTTTTTAATGGTTTCTGGTCTCCATTTTTCTTTTCCCGCTGATGTGAGAATGTCATCTGCCATAAGACTTCTTGCAACCTCTATAAGGCTTGCACCTTCTAAATATTCCCGAAAAATTCGTTTTACCACTTCTCCGCCTTTGGGTTCGATAATTAAATGTCCATTCTCATCCTTGGTATAACCTAGAAAGCGTTTGTGATTTACCTGAACCTGCCCTTGCTGATACCGATATTGCAATCCCAATTTCACGTTTTGACTTAAGGACTGGCTTTCCTGTTGTGCTAAAGATGCCATAATGGTAAGTAGCACTTCTCCTTTTGAGTCCATTGTATTTATGCTTTCTTTCTCGAAATATACTGGAATATTTTTCTCCTTTAACCTTCGTATATATTTTAGGCAATCTAAGGTATTCCTTGCAAATCTACTAATTGACTTCGTAACAATCATATCAACATTGCCCGCCATGCACTCATCTATCATGCG
>CAZEIB010000200.1:0-4577 GCA_964511785.1 uncultured Oscillospiraceae bacterium | reverse complement strand
AGCAGATGTTTTTGCTGCAGGAGACAAAATTGACGTTTCCGGCATTAGCAAAGGCCATGGGTTTACCGGGGTCATTAGACGCTGGAACCAAAGCATGGGTCCTGCAAGCCACGGTTCAAAATACCACAGAGGTGTTGGCGCTATGGCTGCGGCTGCTTATCCGGGGCGAGTGTTTAAAAATAAACACATGTCCGGTCAATACGGAAATGAAAAAACAACTATCTCTAATTTGGAAATTGTACAAGTTGACACTGAAAGAAATTTACTGCTGGTAAAGGGATCTGTGCCAGGAAATAAAGGTGGATTGCTTGTAATCCGCAATTCATACAAGGCCTAAGCCTGCATAAGGAGGAAGACATTAAATGCCTAAATTAACTCTACATAACATGGAAGGCAAGGCCGTTGGCGAAATTGAACTAAGTGAAGAAATTTTTGCTGCACCCATTAATGTGCCTGCAATGCACCTAGTTGTTCGCTCTATCCTTGCTAAAAAACGCCAAGGGACTCAAAGCGTCCTGTCACGTGGCGAAGTGCGTGGGGGAGGACGAAAAATTTACCGTCAAAAAGGAACCGGTAATGCCCGTCACCACGGGAACAGAGCCCCTCAGTTCCGTCACGGTGGAAAAGCTTTTGCACCAAAACCACGAGACTACATTATTAATGTGCCTAAGAAAGTAAGAAAGTTAGCCTTTAAAAGCGCTCTTACTTCTAAATTAAATGCCGGAGAAATTATGGTTGTAGATCAACTGGCCTTACAAGAAGGCAAAACCCGGTTGATGGTAAAAACCCTTGAAAATTTAGAAGCTGCTAAAAACACTTTAATTGTTTTAGAAGGTAGCAACGTAAATGTAGAAAGAGCTTCCAAAAACATTCAAGGCGTAAACTATGCTTATCCCAATACTTTAAATGTGTACGACATCTTGCGTGCAGGTAAAATTATCTTCACTCAAGAAGCTACAAAAAACGTTGAGGAGGTACACGGAAAATGAAAAACCCTCATGACGTTATCTTGCGCCCAGTGCTAACAGAAAAAGCTTACGACGGCATTGCCGACAAACGCTATGTTTTTGAAGTAGCAGTTGGAGCCAACAAAACGGAAATCAAACTTGCCATTGAAGAAATTTTTAAAGAAGATGGCGTAAAAGTTGAAAGAGTAAACACCATGCGCACCTTGGGAAAAATCAAACGTCAAGGCATCCATCAAGGCCGCACACCGGAAATCAAAAAAGCCTATGTTACCTTAAAGAAGGATTCTAAACCTATTCGCTTCTTTGAAGGTATGGCTGAATAAAGCAGGGAGGACTGAAAATGGCTATTCGTTTATACAAGCCGACTACGCCCGCCCGGCGCTTTATGTCGGTATTGACTTATGAAGAAATTACCAAGAAAAAACCGGAAAAATCTTTAACACAACCCCTTAAAAAACATGCCGGTAGAAACAAACAAGGTAAAATCACTGTTCGTCATCGTGGCGGTGGTAACAAAGTAAAGTACAGAATTATTGATTTTAAACGGAACAAACTTGAAGTGCCTGCAAAAGTAGCCGCTATCGAGTACGATCCGAATCGCTCAGCCTTTATTGCCCTATTAAACTATGTAGACGGAGAAAAAAGGTACATTTTAGCTCCTGAAGGTTTAAAAGTGGGAGATAAAGTGGTTTCAAGCGAAAGCGCTGATATTAAAGTGGGTAACGCTTTACCTATCGCAAACATTCCTGTGGGTACTTTGATTCACAATGTTGAATTAAAACCCGGCCGTGGCGGACAACTTGCTCGCTCAGCAGGAAACAGTGCCCAACTAATGGCTAAAGAAGGGGCTTATGCCCTCCTTCGTTTACCTTCAGGTGAAGTGCGAAAAGTGCCTGTAAATGGAAAAGCAACCATTGGTGTTGTTGGAAACCATGATCACGAAAATGTTCGTATCGGTAAAGCTGGTCGTATTCGTCACATGGGAAGACGTCCTAGTGTACGCGGTGTTGTTATGAACCCCGTTGATCACCCTCACGGTGGTGGTGAAGGTAAATCTCCAGTAGGGATGCCTGCACCTTTAACTCCATGGGGAAAACCTGCATTAGGTATGAAAACACGTAAACATAAAAAATATTCTAACGATATGATTATAAAACGTGCTGGCAAAAAATAAGCACAAACCTAGCAGGAAGGAGGCAGTCAACTTATGAGCCGTTCTATTAAAAAAGGACCCTTTGTTAGCGCAACACTATTAAAGCGCGTTGAAGAAATGAATGAAGCCGGTAAAAAAACTGTTCTAAAGACTTGGTCTAGAGCATCAACCATTTTTCCGGATTTTGTAGGTCACACCATTGCCGTACATGATGGTCGCAAACATGTGCCAGTCTATGTAACTGAAGATATGGTAGGACATAAACTAGGTGAATTCGCTCCCACGCGGACCTTCCGAGGCCACGCCGGGGACAAGGCAAGTGGCAGAAAATAAAGGGAAGGAGTGAGAAAAGATGGCAAAAAATACCAAAGAAAAAGCATTGGCTCGTGAGGCTAATCGTGATAAACGCCCACAAGCTCACGTGAAATATGTTCGCATCTCCTCCCGTAAGGTGAAGATTGTGATTGACTTGATTCGCGGAAAAAATGTGGATGAGGCATTGGCTATTTTAATGTATACCCCTAGAGCCGCTTCTCCGGTAGTATCAAAACTACTTAATAGTGCTATTGCAAATGCTGTAAACAATCAAGATATGGACCGAAGCAATTTATATGTTGCAGAAGTCTACGCAAATCCCGGCCCTACTCTTAAACGCTTCTTAGCAAGAAGCCGCGGTAGCGCAGCCCCCATTTTAAAACGCACCAGCCACATATCTATTGTGCTGGATCAAAAGTAATCTAAAGGAGGAGGTTATCAAATGGGCCAGAAAGTAAACCCACACGGCGCTCGTGTTGGCGTCATATTTGACTGGAGTACTCGGTGGTATTCCGGAAAAAAAGACTTTGCGAACAACCTCGTAGAGGATTACAACCTTCGCAAAATGCTTAAAGAAAAGTACTATTCTACTGGCATTAGCCACATTGATATTGAAAGAAGTGCTAATCGCATTACCATCAATATTTTTACTGCAAAACCCGGCATGATTATTGGCCGAGGCGGTTCAGGCATTGAAGCTTTGAAAAAAGACATTGATAAAATGTTAGGCCGTCCTGCTCAATTAAATGTAATGGAAATTAAAAATCCTGATACCGACGCTCAATTGGTTGCAGAAAACATTGCCCAACAATTGGAAAAAAGAATCAGTTTCCGTCGTGCAATGAAACAAGCCATGCAACGCACCATGAGAGGTGGCGCAAAAGGAATTAAAACCCAAGTAGGTGGACGTTTAGGCGGCGCAGACATTGCCCGTAGCGAACATTACCACGAAGGGTCCATTCCACTGCAAACCTTACGTGCCAATATTGACTATGGTTTTGCAGAAGCACATACTACCTATGGACGTATAGGTGTGAAAGTTTGGATTTATAAGGGACAGATCTTGCCCAAGGCTAAACAAGCCCCGGCCGCTGCCCGTAGTGAAGGAGGCAAGTAACCCATGTTAATGCCTAAAAGAGTGAAACGCCGTAAAGTGTTTCGTGGCCGCATGAAAGGGAAAGCTTCCCGCGGCAACTTGATTGCTTATGGAGAATACGGTTTAGTGGCTACTGAGCCTTGCTGGGTAACCAGTCAGCAAATTGAAGCAGCCCGTATTGCCATGACACGTTATACTCGTCGTGGCGGTCAAGTATGGATTAAAATATTCCCAGACAAACCTGTAACGGAAAAACCTGCCGAAACTCGTATGGGTAAGGGTAAAGGTTCGCCGGAATACTGGGTAGCAGTTGTTAAACCTGGCAGAGTAATGTTTGAAATTGCAGGTGTTAGTGAAGAAATCGCTAGAGAAGCTCTTCGTCTTGCATCACATAAACTGCCACTAAAAACCAAGTTTGCCATAAAAGAAGAATTGGCAAAACAGATTGAAGCGGGTGGTGAGCGTAAATGAAGGCAAAAGAGTTTGCAACAATGAACCAAGATCAATTAGTGGAAAAGGTAAATGAACTTAAAAGCGATCTGTTTACCCTTCGTTTTCAACTAGCCACAGGACAGTTGGAAAACACGATGGAAATTTCAGATGTTAAAAGAGACATCGCTCGTGCGAAAACCTTTCTACGTCAACTGGAACAAAAACAAGCATAGTTTGTGAAAGGAGGCAACCGCTTCAATGTCAGAACAAAGAGGAATTAGGAAAAGTCGTATCGGTGTTGTGGTAAGTGACAAAATGGATAAAACCATTGTTGTATCCATCAAAACTCGTGTACGTCATCCCTTATATGGAAAAATTTTGAATCAAACAAGCAAATTAAAAGCCCACGATGAGAAAAATGAGTGTGGAATTGGTGATAAAGTTAGAGTAATGGAAACAAGACCTTTAAGCAAAACCAAGCATTGGCGCTTAGTTGAAGTCATCGAAAAGGCTAAGTAATGAGCCGTCGTAAAGGAGGAAAACCCCTATGATCCAGCCGCAAACGCGACTTAAGGTTGCCGATAATTCCGGCGCCAAAGAAATAATGTGTATC
>CAZEIB010000199.1:0-4599 GCA_964511785.1 uncultured Oscillospiraceae bacterium | reverse complement strand
GAGTAGTTGCTATGTGCAATCCAGAGAATATATCTTCTTGGAGGCTATTGGAAAGGCTGAATATGAGACGAGAAGGATATTTACGCAAGAATATTTTCTTTAAGAGAAATAAAGACGGTGAGCCTATATGGATTGATACATATGAATATGCTATTTTAGCTGAGGAGAGCGCAGCTTTCACCTGCTTTACCAAGCTTCCTTTTTGACTGGAAGACAGATATGACCGCTTCGATTAGAGATAAAACTATCTAAATGAGGTAGTAGTTTACTAAAGCCTTCTCTAGCCTGTTCAGTAAAGCAGTAATTTTTTATTTGATCTATAATAACATTAAATTCTAAGGTTTCATATACATTTGTCATGTTCTTTATCTTCTCCTAAACATAATTTAATCTAATATTATTTCTATAATTAGTAAGAAGAGTACAAAAAAACAGCCAGCGAAACAATTCCGCACACGACTGTCCATAGGCTGATACATATTATTAAATATGAGAAATACCTATATTAAATGCTTGCTACGGATTATGTCACATCAGCATTACTAATAAACGAACAACGATAAATATTACAATAGAATCCTACTTTTGTCAATATAATCAAATGGTTTTAATTTTTACCTTTAATTTTTACAGACGGTCAATTGAAAAAGTAAGTTCTACTTTGTAAAAGTAACTTCTACTGTGTTAAGAGGAGACACAAAAAATAATTTAGTAATCAATTTAAACCTACCCATTTGCCAACTTTTTTGTTATAATTATAGGTAAACAAGACACTTTTATATAATTTTTGGGCGTAGTTGACCGGGAGTGAAAAATATCCGCTTTTTTGAAAAGGCAAATTCCACCCCTATTTGCTTAAAAATCATTTAAAGATGGTGATACCTCTTGTTACAACTAAAGATTATTTTTTAAGAAGCGATGGGCGTAAGGTTACTTCATCTGGGCGGATGAAGCTTATGCCCAATTTCTTTAGTAAATTTTCGCCGTATAGAGCAGCAAATATTTCGTAGGGCGTTTTATTTCCAAGATTCTTCCTTGGATAACAATTGATATGATTCATCATTTTTGTGATATCATCTTGTGTAAAATTATCCATGGATGTACCTTTTGGAATGACTCTTCTTATTAATTCATGATTATTTTCAGCCGCACCCTTTTGGTAGGGAGCGGATGGATCGCAATAAAACACCCTAGTTCTTTGGTTTTCCTGTCCATCAAACTCAATAGCTAACGGATTGGAAAATTCAGAGCCATTATCCCCTAATAAAATTGGGAATAAATCATCAAAGATATCTGGACGTAATCCAAAGTAAAGTCTGTTTATTATATCAATGACAGACTGGGAAGTATTTGCAGCCCTCAGAAAAGCTAGCATTAGTTGTGGAATAGTAAAGTGTAGGGTTAATAGAACTTTTCCACCTTTTCTTCCTTCCACAGAATCCATTTGGGTAACAGCAGTATCCCGATGTTCTATCATATAACTACAGAAATTATCATAGGTACGTCCAATGCGACATAGCTTGTCTACCTTGAAAGCATCTTTTTTCGGCTTTCTAATGCTATAACGAACTTTTCTGGGTAGATCTATGTTTTTAACTGTTAGGATACCATTATCTATGTAGTTGTAGATAGTTCTTTCATTGCACATGATTTCATCCATATGGTTTACACAGATAGCATGAGGAGATTGACCTTTGGCAACTAATGGAGAAATGATTGAGTCTAATCGCATAGCTTCTTCCTCTGAGACCTGTACGCCCTGTCTGGATTCCGAACGGATGAGTTCGTATTCTTTTTGTGCAGACGAAGCAAAATACAAAGCCTTTTCCAAAGTGCAACTTTTTCTCTCTTTACAGCCATTACAAACATAAGGTGGATCAGTAAGAAGTACACAGTTTTCCTTTATGTATTTGGCACATACCTTATAGCAATTAGCACAAAATTTGCAGTAATTATTTCTACATGTAGGACTATTGCAGCAACCTGAGAGAGTACATGAAAACCGGTAGATACAGTCATTAAAAGCTTTTCCATAAGCTCCTGTTTTTTTAAATACCCTACGGTTTTTAACTTCCTTAGAAATAGTAGTGCAGTTTTTATTAATCTTTCTGCCAATAGCTTTAAAGGATTGCTGTTCATTAAGAGAATGCTCAATAATGATTCTTTGAGATAAATCTAAATGTTTATTATTAGGCATGGTTACCTCCTTCTAAGAGGTATCACCATTAACATCATAACATTTGAAAGCGCAACTTACACCCTTCCATTTGAAAAACTTACTTCTACCTCTAAAGCAGATAAGGGTGGAACTTACTTTTTCAATTGAGAAAAACTTTCCATTCGAAGCATTTAAAATGTTTCCGATGATACTCCCTCCGATGGAATTGCAGAAACGATTCGAGGAAATTGCAAGGCCTATTGAGCAAAAAGTCGCAAAGCTAAAAGAAGAAAATGTTGTACTGGCAGAAACAAGAGATACCCTGTTGCCCAAATTAATGAGTGGCGAACTAACTGTGGAAGTGGGTGAAATATTATGACAGAATATGAAGAATACATACAGGAGGCTTCAGAAGAATTTTTTGTTTATAGTGTAGCGCATTTATTTTCTAAGGTTTCCAAATACAATAGTACTATTATTGAAAATGATATTACCGGAACTTTGCTATTCAGAGGACAGGCAAACATAGATTTCCCAATGGAAGCAAGCATTTTCCGTAGTGGATTAATCAGCAAAGAAACAGCATTAATTAATGATTTAATTTTGCAAGAACCATATGAATTTGGCAATAACATGACTGATTTTGAGCAGCTTGTAAAAATGCAACACTATGGGCTACCAACGAGGCTGATTGATGTGACAACCA
Organism: uncultured Oscillospiraceae bacterium; assembly: GCA_964511785.1. Classification (GTDB taxonomy): domain Bacteria; phylum Bacillota; class Clostridia; order Christensenellales; family Aristaeellaceae; genus CAYFQH01. The sequence continues at coordinate 1,735 of CAZEIB010000199.1, read as the reverse complement.
ATCCACTTGTTGCTCTATATTTCGCATGTGCGGATAAGACGTGTGAAGACAAAGATGGTGAAATACTAATCCTTGTTGAAGCCTTGCAGCGTCCTACAGAAAAGCAAGTGAAGTTGTTTGCTGCACTTGCAGAATATGATGGAAAAAGCATAGAGTATTTTGTCGATTATTTTGTACAAAAGGATTTAATTAGCAAAGACTTGGACTTTAGGGAAAAGCAAGAAAAACTAGAGAATATATTTAGAGCAAAATATATTCCAGTTGTCGCTCCAAAAAACAATGAACGAATCAAACGACAAAATGGAGCATTTTTGCTTTTAGGTCTCGATATAGAACAGCCAGATTATTTTATAAAAAATACGTATAATTTAAAGGAACAGTTAGTTAAAGATTTTGGCGATGGAATACCACGCTCCTTAATTATTCCGCAGGAGAAAAAACTGGTAATTCTAAAAGAACTTGAAATTATAGGCATTAATGAGTCTTTTGTATATCCAGAACTCGAACATCAGACTTCATATATCAAAAATAAGTACAATATAAAGGCGGGTGAATGATATGTCAAATTTTACGGAAAACCATTTAGAGCAAGCCGTTATGGAATGGTTTCAAGACCTAGGCTATCAAACACTTTATGGCCCAGATATTTCACCTGGTGGCAGTTTTGCAGAAAGAGAAAGCTTTGGTGATGTTGTACTATACGATCGTCTACACAGCGCACTTAAACGAATCAATAGACAATACTCCGAAAGAGTCATTGATGAGTTGGTAAAGAAGGTTACTCGGCAACAGAGCTTGTCAATTTCTCAAAATAATGCTGCTTTCCAAAAAATAATTACAGATGGTATTGATGTTGAGGTACGCCAAAAGGATTACAGTGTTAAAACGGAAAAGGCATATATTTTTGATATGTCCGACATTGAAAATAATGAGTTCTTAGCCATAAACCAATATACCATTATTGAGAATGGTAAAGAGCGACGCCCTGATGTTGTCGTTTTTATAAACGGTATTCCGTTAGCCGTGTTAGAGCTGAAAAACGCGTCCAACGAGGATGTCGGCATTGTAGAAGGTTTTAGTCAATTACAGACATACAAAACAGATATCCCGACGCTCTTTAATTATAATGCTTTTTTGATAACAAGTGATGGCATTAATGCCAAAGTCGGTACAATTTCATCAGACTTTGATCGATTTATGTTTTGGAGAACTATTGATGGAAACGGAAAAGCCTCTTCATCTACTCCTCAACTGAAGGTTATGATGCAAGGGATGATGGACAAAAAACGAATTTTGGATATTATTACGAAATATACTTTTTTTGTCCATGAAGAGGATAAGACATTTAAGATACTTGCAGGGTATCACCAGTATTTTGCTGTAAGAAAAGCTCTGTATAAAACGCACCTCGCCGCTTCGGAAAATGGAGATAGAAAAGTTGGTGTTATTTGGCATACGCAAGGAAGCGGAAAAAGCTTTTCCATGCTTATGTATGCCCGACAGTTAGTGTTGGAGCTCAACAATCCGACAATCGTAATCATTACGGATAGGAATGACCTTGATGATCAACTTTTTGGTACCTTTGTAAAGAGTGCTAATTATTTGCGACAAACCCCTAAGCAAGCAGAAAATAGGCAGCAATTACGAGAACTGTTAAGTGTTGAAGCGGGTGGTATTGTATTCACTACCATTCAGAAATTTACCCCTGATGAAAGCGACCAAAGTATTGAAGCTC
>CAZEIB010000198.1:0-4604 GCA_964511785.1 uncultured Oscillospiraceae bacterium | reverse complement strand
CACATTCATTCATGCTATATTACTACGTAATATAGCCTATTATCGTGGTGTACATAAAAACCTATTAAACTCAGCATTTTCAAGCATTTAAGCATGTACATTTCAAAGATATTAAACTTACACATATGTACACACAATTATTTGCTGTTTATTAATGCCTGCAGCTGCTCAAAAACAGCTATGTTCATCTTCACATACGGTCTGTAAACTTTGCTGCTGCTATCATAAACACGTTTCGTCAGCCGCCCATCCGCTTCTGTATCAATCCATTTAAGCGCTTTCCAAATGCGTAATTTGCTTCCGGCAGTATCATAACGGTTTTTGTCTAGCAACCCAATCAGCTTGGTTTTTTCTATCAGGATATATCCTTTATGTATAGATCCCTGCTTTTTTAGAAATGAGCCAATACCCACAAATTCTTTGGCGTAAACTTCTAACATACTACCTGCTGCTCCTTTTTAATGGCGGCCTCAATGAATGGCCGGGAAACGTAATATACTCTGATTTCTCCGGAATTATATAAACATTTCTTGTTTTTTTCTGACTTTACAAGAGCCAGATCCACACAGTATCCAATAAATGTTTTCAAATCAATTCCAGCATATTTGCATATATAATCCTCAAAAACAACTTGGTCTATCTTATAAAAATCCCCTGAGTATTTCGTTTCATATCGGTATTTTATATAAGCTTCATTTTGAATGATTAGCCTGGCTATCATGCAAAAATCTTTTATAAAAGAAAACATCTCGCTTTCCTCTCCTAAATGTACTTCCTGTTCAGCCCCGGAAGAATTTTCTTGTACTTTTAACATTTTTATTTCTTCAGATAACAGTTTTATATGAGACTCCTTTTCGGAAAGGCGGTCATTCAGCGTAGTTATTTTATCAATCAGACTATTTACTTTTTTCTTTAATTTCATTTCTTCGAGCTGCATTTTTTACCTCCTTTTTCAAATTGTGATACAGATTTTTTCTTTTAAATCTTTTTCAATTTTTTTACCGCCAATTATGATATCTACTGGTTTTCCTAAATTCGCCTTAACAAAATTTTTCTTGAAATTTATGTAAAACCTAGATCCGGCTTTTTTAGAAATTTTATCTGAAATTTTAATAAAATATTGTTTCTTTTTCTTCCAGACATAGGCTTTTCCAATCACTTTTCCTGATTCATCTACCACCTGGCATTTTCTGAAAATCCAGAAAACAATTATGAAAGTTATACCACCGGTGGCCGTACTCGCCCCGGCTGAGGTTGCTATGATTTGAGAAATTAAATGAACTTTTGGCGAATCTTCTTCTTTTATTGTTACTGTTACTATTTCTTCTTCCACCGCCGGGGAAGGTACCGGTATAAGTTTGGGTGTTGTTATCGGGATGAGTACTGGCGTTTCCTCCGGTGGACTTTCTGTTTCTGTTGGCGGTACCGGCTTTATGGAAACAATAGGCTTCTGCTCCGGTGTAGGTTTGGGTGTTGGTACAGGGGAAGGTACCGGGGGTTCCTCCGGTGCTGGAGAAGGTAATACTGGTGCCGGTGTCGAAACAATAAAGCTATTAATAGAAATACTGGCCGTGGCAATGTTTCCAGCATTATCTCTAACAGATACACTGTAGGATCCATTTTTACTAATTAACAAACAATTATTGTCTGTCCAGGTGTTCCCGCCATCCCAGCTATAAGCTTCTGCCGGCAGTCCACTTATTTGTGTTGCATTTCCTCCAGATACATCTTCCACGTCTTCTGCATTTGCCATAATAGCTATTTCTCCGGATACCGCTTCTGTGTTTAGCTCAACTATGGGTGCCAGCTTGTCTATTTTTAAATCAACATTTTTTTTAGTAATATTTCCTGCATTATCTCTAATCCATATTTCAAAGCTATTTGAAGCACCAAAAACTTGTTCAGTAACTGTCCCCCAGGTGGTACCGCCATCCCAGCTATACGCTTCTGCCGGCAGTCCACTACAACAGCTTAATGCTGTTCCTGGTACGTCCTCCGCATTTAAAGTAACCGTTACATCTTCTTTTGACCAACCAGCTTCAAAGGTTACTTCTGCTTGAGGTGCTAGATTATCAATATTATCTATATTTATGCTTAGATCCTGTGAACGCTCTGTGCCATGATCGGAATAGGTAAGGCTGCAGGTATAGGTTCCGTTTTGCTCTGACACTATGCTTTCCGCAGTAGCACCCGTATTCCATTTATATTCAATAATAGTTACCTTACTGTTTAAAGAAGTGACCGAAGCAGTGATCTGATTAGAGTTTGAGTAACTATTCTCTTTGGGTTTTAGTGTAAAAATTCCTATAACCTCTCCTTCAGCTAGTCCACAATTTAATTTATATCCGTCTATCTTGGTACTATCCCTTCCGCAACCAAGTTTATATGTTGTTACTATCTCGCCGCAGTTACAATGATAACCATAATCCGGATCATACCAGCAGCTCCCTGTGCCAACATGGTTCGCATGATCATTATTTTCACAGGCATCACAACGATTAATAATATTAGTGCTCTTAACTGTGTAACAACCTCCATACTTTTCACTGCTTCCTGTATGGACGTGATATACAGCGTCATAACATCCTCCAGATGTATCATCATCACCGGAATGTACATGCTTTAATTCAATATTCACTGGCGCACCAGACTCTGCATTAACAGAAATGAATGGTATCTGTGCCAGAATAATAACTATACAACCAAAAAGTGCCAAACTTTTTTTCATAATATTCACCTTATACTATTCTTAATAAATTCAAACAATGTGTTACGAAGCTCTCCGTTTAGTAATATCGTTGCTGCCAGAGACAAGAGAAAAATTGCTATACCAATTCCAATAAGCTTTATAAATATGTTAAAAATATCATATAAAACCTCTAAAACTTTGGCACCAGTAGAAACATTACGAACTACAATTTCTTCAACAGGCCGGTTATCAATCTGATTACTCAAGGTTTGTATCATTTCAAACATTTTTGAGTATGATATTTGAAAATTATGAGTATCATTATCTTGATTTTTTATGGCCTTGCTGTCTTCTCTCTCTTCACTTTCTTCTTGAGAAAAGATTATTTTTTGTTCAATATTTTCTACATCTTCCTTTTCCCTCTTTTGCTTAATGCGCAATTCAATGGCTTTTTTCTCCTCCTGGAGCTTAGATATTTCTAAATCTTTTTTTACATTTTTTTCTTCTAATTGGAGAGCTTTATCAATCAGCTTGTTGCATTTTGCCTTTAAATATTTAATCTCTCCCAAGCTTATATCCTCCTTTCAAATTTTTGGCCGCTTTTTGTGACAACAGAATGGTTGAATCCGTTCACTTTGTCAAGTCTTTTTTGTTTTTTCTTATAAAAACTTGCAATTATCTTTAAAAAAGGTACACTTTTTAGGCTTTTTAGCTGATTTGAGCAACAATAAAATTGCACATTATCAGAGATTATGGTTTTCCATGATAAAATCAGAAAAAGAGATGAAGGACAAAGCTTTTTTAGGCTTTTCCCTTCATCTCGCATGTCTGATGTTCGTGGAAAAATTAAAAAAGCAAGGGCGAGCTTGTCTCGTTCATATACCCTTGCTTTTTTAATAGTAATCTCGTCACTGGAACCATCCGGAAGCTAATTTTTTAAGATATATTGCATAATTCAGAAGTAGTAAAATGAATATCACCTGTTAGGTGAAAACAGGAGGGATATATAAGATTAAATATGCTCACCTATTTTTTTACTGTTTTCCATTGTATTTACGGCATTCTAAGCTTTTTACAAACACACAAAATCTGAATGAATGATGTGTTTCTTAGCATAAAAATCTGAAAAAATAATTCTGTTCTGCGCAAAATCTGAATACTATATTTTTTTCTACTGCAAAATCTGAATGGAATGCCATAAAAAAAAGACCTTTCGGTCTCCTAGGCTCTTACATTTTGCTTTTTAAATTGTTTTTATTAAATAAAATGATTTTATTTCATCTTTTATCATTTTTATGGTACTCCAAAAAGCCTATTGAGAATAGGCTCTATAACTCATTTTGAATTAGCTTATGTATAAACTTAGGATTGAGCTGACGGTTCCATTTGTGTTTTTGCCTAACTGCGGCATTAGCCTTTTCTATGCTCTGGCTTACTGCCTTTAGGAATATCCTTGATATATCCGTCTTAAAAGTCTGAAGGTATTGACCAACCAATTCGGCCGTGTTTTTACGTTCCTCTCCTGTGTAGGTTGCCCGGTTTCGCCGGCATGCTACCCTGCTTAAGTGCTCAGAAAACATTTGAATATCTTTAGGTGCTTTGTTTTTGAAAATGCCGACAAGCGGTGTAATCCAGTACATCTTATCCTTAATTCCAATAGAAAAAAAGCGTTTTAATTGGCCTAAATAGACTTGTATTGTTCGTTTTGTCACCTGTAATAGCTTTGAATATTTATCGTAAAACTGATCAACCCCTATGTGATACCTTTTCCCGGCCCCACAAATTTTTAGGAATTGCATAGCAAGTAGTTTTTCATTCGCTTTCAGCTCCCGGAATAAATTATTATAAAATATATCATGGCCGGTGCTGATATAACCCTCTTGCAAGGCTGCAGGGTAAGAAAAATCATTGTCCA
>CAZEIB010000197.1:320-4607 GCA_964511785.1 uncultured Oscillospiraceae bacterium | reverse complement strand
ATGCGTAGCCTTTTACGGGCAGTGCTCCCCGGTACTCGTTTTATTATGGTAGGAGATGCAGATCAGCTTCCCTCTGTCGGAGCAGGCAATGTTCTTGAAGACATATTGCTTAGTGATACCGTACCCAGTGTACGTTTAAGCGAAATTTTTCGCCAAGATGAAGACAGCATGATTGTATTAAATGCCCATAGAATTAACAAAGGAGATATGCCTATCTTAAACGGCAAAGGCTCCGATGTGTTTTTTGAACGAAAGTTTACCTTTCAAGAGGCTGCCAACACCATTGTATCCCTTTGTACTACCCGCTTACCCGGTTTTTTAAAGGCCACCACTGCAAAAGAAATCGACCCCGCCCAGGAAATTCAAGTACTTTCCCCTACAAAAAAAGGGGAAGTGGGGGTGTGGCAACTTAACAAAAAGCTACAAGAGGCTTTAAACCCTCCCAAACCCTTTAAAAAAGAAGTGCAGTATGGGGACAACCTTTTTAGAACAGGGGATAAAGTTATGCAAATGAAAAATGATTATCAAATTGAATGGGAAAAGTCTATCGGCTTTGAAAAAGAAGAGGGCACTGGTATTTTCAATGGAGATATTGGTATGATTACTTCTATAGATGAGCACTCCGGTAATATTACTGTAGTATTTGATGATGATAAAAAAGTCCTCTATCAAGATGCCCAGCGAGAATCTTTAGAGCTATCCTATTGTATTTCTATTCACAAAAGCCAGGGTAGCGAATTTCCTGTAGTCATTCTTCCTGTTGTAGGGGGGCCGCCTATGCTTTTAACCCGAAACCTTTTTTACACGGCCATTACCAGAGCAAAAAAGCTGGTAGTTATGGTTGGAAAAGAAGAGGCTATTGGAGCTATGGTAGCCAACAACCATGTTGCCCGCCGTTATACTACTTTGGCCCAACGCCTTATAGATATGGTTGGAAGTACTTCTTCTTTTGAAGAAGAGTCTTATCTTTCTTAGCCATCTTTTTTTGCCATATTGCCATACTAAAATAGATAACCCTAACCTTTTATTAAAATAAAGGAGCAAAGGATGATGATTGCTACAAAATTCAAAAATCAGCTTCTTCAGTGGCTTTTCCCTCCTTTTTCCTGTTGTTTACACTGCGGTGATAAGAGACTTTATGATAAAATTGACCACTTATGCCCCTCCTGCAGAAAAGCTTTTTGGGCAGATCATCAGGGCAATATTTCCGTTTCCCTTCCCTTTATTAACCAAACTTTTATCCCTTTTAACTATGAAGGGGTTTCAAAAAAACTTATTCACCAGTTAAAATTTCAGCAAATCACTTCCGCTTCTCTCCCACTTATACAGGCAATAGTTAAATCTCTTCCTCAAAACCTACAGGTAAACAATATTCTTCCTATTCCTTTATATAAAAAACGGGAAAAACAGCGAGGGTTTAACCAAGCTGAAATTTTAGCCCAAGAAATTTCCCCCTTTCTTCATGCCCCTCTTTTTTCCCAAGTTATTATAAGAAGCAAAAACACCACCCAACAAACCACCCTTACAAAAATTCAGCGAAAAGAAAACCTGAAAGATGCCTTTACCTTGCTGGATAAAGAAAAAGTGAAAAACCAAAATATTCTTTTAATTGACGATGTGTTAACTACAGGTGCAACGGCTTCAAGTTGTGCTAAAGTTTTAAAAGAAGGTGGTGCAAAGCAAATTTATTTAGCAACTGTTGCTTATGCTCCTTTAACGAAAGAAAAATAAAATCATTGCCACCAAACCGACACAAAAACCTGTTATCCTTCTTTTATGGAGGTTATTTATGAGTAACATCACCCTTTTAATTGCAGAAGACAATCAAAAAATCAACCACAATCTTTCCCAATATCTACAGGGAAAAGGTTTTCGCACCATTAGTGCTTTTAATGGTGAAGAAGCTTTAGCATTATTTCATCAAAACCCTGTTGATTTGGTTTTGTTAGATATTATGATGCCTAAAATAGACGGTTTTGAAGTTTGCAGGCAACTACGGCAAACTTCCATGGTACCCATTATTATGATTACCGCCCGAGGAGAAGATTTTGAGCGAATTATGGGCCTTGATATTGGAGCCGATGATTACATTGTCAAACCCTTTTCCTCGGATGAAGTGGTGGCTCGCATTAATGCTCTTTTACGCAGAATATACCCTAAAGAAAAACAAGAGGAGCTTTTACATTTTAATAATTTAACTTTAAATTTATCCAGCTATAAAGTGTTTGTTGATGAAAAAGAAATTCCTTTAACCAAAAAAGAATTTGATATTCTCTGGACCCTTGCCAGCCACCCCAGTAAAGTTTTTACCCGAGATAACCTACTGGATTCCCTTTGGGGATACGATTATTATGGCGATAGCAGAACCGTAGACAGCCATATTAAAAGGTTAAGAAGTAAATTACCTGTTTCAAAAAGCCCTTCTTGGGAAATTAAAACCGTTCGGGGGGTAGGGTATCAATTTGAGGTGAATCAATGAAATTATCTACTTCTGCAAAAAAATTAACCCTTTATTTTTTGATAATATTGGTGGTGTTCTCTTTTATCATCAGCTTGTTTTTTATTGTCATTTTTCATAAACAAACTCTTTTCGTACAGGAAAAACTTTTAGTAGAAAGAGCCCAGGCCATTGCCAGTGAAATTACCGCTTTTGATCAAGACTCTCCTAAAAGAATGGGTTCCAGTGGTCTTAGTTCCTACCTTCGCTCTATTAACACCATTGCAGGGGCAGAAGCTTGGGTGGTGGATGAAAACTATTTAACCATTACCCCCCATGGCAGTAACCATATGGGGCATGGGCGAAATAGCATGGTGGCCGATACAAGTCCTCTCCCCTCTAACCTTCAAAATGTGGTAGATGATATTTTTAAAGGCAACACCTATGTAAGCCAAAAAGGCCTGCACTTTAACGATGAGCAAAGTTTATTAGCAGGTGCTCCTGTATATGGCGAAAATCAAAAAATTACTTATGCGGTACTTCTTTATTCCCCTCTTTCTCAAACCAATGCTCCCTTAAAAAACGGTTTAATCATTTTTGCTGCCAGCCTTTTAGTTGGCCTTGTTTTGTCCTTCATTCTCTCGCCTTTTTTAGCCAAAAACTTTACAGACCCTATCTTACTAAAAGAAGCCCAACAGATAATTGATCAGGAAAAAGACAAGAACCATTTTGTTTTTAGTATTGCCCATGAGTTAAAAACCCCTTTAACGGTGGTTAAAAGTTCTTTAGAAACCCTTTCAGAAAAAGAAGCCGTTACCCAGGAAGAAGTAAAAGAAAACAACCAGGAAATTCTTGAAGAAATTACTTCTTTGCAACGTTTAGTAGAAGATTTGTTCGACTTGGCCAAACTGGAAAGTACAGGTTTTTCCCTCTCTTTATCTACCATATCACTTGAAGATTTGGTTAACAACGTATTGCGTTCAAGTAGAAAGCTTGCCAAAGAGAAAAACATTGTTTTTGAGGTTTTCCCTTTACCTGATATTGAGTTTTTAGGGGATTATGACAGGCTTCGGCAAATGCTTTTAATTGTTTTAAGCAATGGAATCAAGTTTTCTCCTGTTAATAGTCTTATCAACATTTCTTGGAAAAATCAAAGTCTGATGATTTGTGATGAAGGAGTAGGCATTAGCGATCAAGACTTACCCCATATTTTTGACCGTTTTTATAAAAAAGAAACTGACAACGCTTAGGGTACAGGCCTTGGTCTTTCTATTGCAAAAGAAATTGCCGATAAACATTCCATACCTATTGAAGTTACCTCTACCTTGCAACAGGGCAGTTGTTTTTCCTTTCATTTTAAAAATCTTTTAACATCATAAGTTACAATGTTTTAGTAAAAATACTTATGGAAAAATTTGCTCCTGTGTATCATCTATACCATCATAGGCTTGATAGCTATGAGTGTTGTCACTTTTCCAGTTTTATATTTTTTTCCTTTTAGCCTTCATAAAAGTATCGAAAAAGTCTTTTCCTTGCCACTTAAATGACACAAAGGTCCTTTATACTAAAATTATCATCAAGCAAGGAGGTCATTTAAATGAAAAAAACCATCAAAAAACTTTTCCCTCTTTTCCTCAGCCTTTCCCTACTACTGGTTCTTCTTTTACCTGCTCTGGGGGAAAATGCCTTTGTCACCCCTGCTCATATATTAGCTAATCTTACCGGCCAAACTTTTGAAGAAGTAATGGCTCAACACCACAGTAGTGGTGAAACTTATGGTGCACTGGCACAAAAAGCTGGAGTTCTTCCTCTGTTTCAAGAAGAACTATTAAGTTTACGCACTCAAACCA
>CAZEIB010000197.1:0-310 GCA_964511785.1 uncultured Oscillospiraceae bacterium | reverse complement strand
GATTTTATTAAGGAAATTCTTCTTGCCAAAGAAGCATGTAATGGTACCGGCTATCTTACAGAAGCAGGCTATCATCATCCTAGAAATTACAGTAGCCAAAAAGGCTTATCTTATCACCAAGGCTATGGTAGAAGGTTTCATAAGAGTCCACATCCTTGCCAAGGCCTATATGGAACCTATTACAACGAACCCAATCCAGAAAATACCCCCAACACCACCCCGCAATTTCCTTCAACAGGAGGAGGGCAACGAAATCAACCCTCTAGGGGTAATCACCACGGACGAGGTCGCTAAAAAACAATCTTTTAAA
>CAZEIB010000196.1:0-4620 GCA_964511785.1 uncultured Oscillospiraceae bacterium | reverse complement strand
CTTCACAGCCTGAACCCATAGCAATAATTACATCTTCTGCATCAGGTGCACCAACGTAATCAAACAATTTGTAGTTGCGCCCTGTTAGTTTGGAAACTTTTTCCATCACTTCTTCTACAATAGCAGGTACTGCATCGTAAAATTTGTTGGCAGCTTCTCTATTTTGGAAATAGATATCAGGGTTTTGAGCAGTACCGGATTGATGAGGTCTTTCAGGATTTAAGCTACGAGCACGGAACTCGTCTACTTTTTTCCAGCTTACCAATTTGGCAATATCTTCATAATCGATACCGTCGATTTTTTGAATTTCGTGACTGGTACGGAAACCGTCAAAGAAATGCAAGAAAGGTACGGAGGTTTCAAGGGTAGCTAGGTGAGCCACTAAGGCCATGTCCATGGCTTCTTGCACACTGTTGGAAGCTAGCATGGCAAAACCTGTTTGCCTGGTTGCCATAACGTCTTGGTGGTCACCAAAAATAGATAAGGCATGGGCTGCTAAAGCACGGGCACTAACATGAAATACGCAGGGTAAAAGCTCCCCTGAAATTTTATACATGTTAGGAATCATTAACAATAGCCCTTGGCTGGCGGTAAAGGTAGATGTTAAAGCACCTGCTGCTAAAGAGCCATGCACTGCCCCTGCTGCACCTGCTTCACTTTGCATTTCTGCAACACGAACACGTTGACCGAAAAGGTTTTTGCGTCCTTCTGCTGACCATTCGTCTACTACTTCTGCCATGTTGGAAGAAGGAGTAATGGGATAAATTGCGGCCACATCACTAAAAGCATAGGCGATATGGCTGACGGCAGTATTTCCGTCAATTGTCATTTTCATTGCCATGAACGAACCTCCTTATTGATTAAGTCGCAAATAGCGACATTTTCACTAACACATCTATTATAAAGTTTCACTTCTCTTATGTCAACCGAAGTTAAAGAGTGAAACTTTGGGAAATCCCTTTAAAATAAAGGGATTACAGCTAAACAGAATGTTGTAAATTATTTTACATTATAATGAAGAAAATTTTTGCACTTAATAGGCCTTGGCAAAGTACATGACTTTATCTGCCTTTTTACCGCAGTATACACATTTGTCTCCTACTGGGCTTTGATCAAAGGGCATGTTACGGCTGGAAGCTTGAAGTTCCTCTTTAATGGCATTTTCACAAGCTACATCCCCACACCACATGGTTTTGCCAAAGCCTGTTTGCACCACTTCTTTCAATTCTTCCATGGTATGAACCACATGGGTATGCTCATCTCTAAAGTTTTTAGCTTGGGTAAACATGGTATTTTGAATATCTTCCAATAAGTCTGCCACTTTTTGCACGGCTCCCTCCATGGGAATGGCATCTTTTTCAAAAGTATCTCTTCTAAACATCATCATTTGCCCTTTTTCAATGTCTCTTGGCCCAATTTCAAGGCGTAAAGGGACCCCTTTTAACTCCCAATCGTTAAACTTATAGCCAGGGCTATAGGTATCCCTGTCATCTACTTTTACACGAACCCCTTGGGCTTCCAAACTTTCTTTTACTTCTTGGCACACTTCCAATACCCCGCCTTTGTGGGCTGCAATAGGTACAATGACCACTTGAATAGGGGCTAACCTTGGCGGTAAGCGAAGGCCCCGTTCATCTCCATGGGTCATAATAATAGCGCCAATTAAGCGGGTAGACACACCCCAGCTGGTTTCGTAAGCATATTCCTGCTTTCCTTCTTTGTTTAAAAACTGGATATCAAAGGCTTCAGAAAAATTGGTACCGAAATTATGAGTAGTCCCTGCTTGCAAAGCTTTTCCATCTTGCATCATGGCCTCCATAGAATAAGTGGCTTGGGCTCCTGCAAATTTTTCTTTATCACTTTTGCGCCCTACATACACAGGCATAGCCAATACATCCTCTGCCAGTTCTTTATATACCTCCAGCATGAGTAGGGTCTCTTCCTGAGCTTCGTCCATGGTGGCGTGCAAAGTATGGCCTTCCTGCCATAAAAATTCACTGGTACGTAAAAAAGGGCGGGTGCTTTTTTCCCAACGCATTACAGAACACCACTGGTTGTACTTCATAGGCAAATCTCGCCAAGACTGCACCCATTTGGCATACATGGCACAAAATAAGGTTTCACTGGTAGGGCGCACAGCCAACCGCTCTTGCAGTTTTTCGTCCCCTCCATGGGTAACCCAAGCTACTTCAGGGGCAAAGCCCTCCACATGTTCTGCTTCTTTTAGCAAAAGGCTTTCAGGAATTAGCATAGGCATAGAAACGTTTTCGTGGCCTGTTGCCTTAAAACGCTGGTCCAATTCCTGTTGAATTCGCTCCCAAATGGCATAGCCATAGGGACGAATAGCCATGGTTCCTCTTACAGGGCCATAATCTACCAATTGGGTTCTTAAAATCACATCGGTATACCACTGGGAAAAATCTTCATCCCTTGGGGTAATATGCTCTACAAAGCGCTGTTCTTTTTCTTTTGACATGCCTATTCTCTCCTTTAAAAAAATATAAAAAAATAGCCCTTCTTCCCAAAATGCTGGGACGAAGAACCCTTCGCGGTACCACCCGGCTTGATGCTATGCATCCACCTTATACACTTTTAACGGAGTGACCCGTGGTTTTGCCAAGGCTAGGGAGTGGGTAGCAATTTTTGCTTTTGTACCTTTCAGCCAAGGGTACATTTTCTGTTTAAGGCTTTTTTGCATGGTTCCCATCATTGCGCCTATTAATTATAAAGGAAAGCTCAATCTTTTGCAAGGAAAGCTTCAGAAAATACAAAATTTTATCTTTTTTTCTTTTTAATCTCAAAAAACCTATAAAAGCTCCTTTGTTTTTCTTGTTTTTTATTTCTTTTTATCATACGATCTGCTATACTACAATATAGACTATACTTGCAAAAAATTACATATCAACCACAAAAGGAGATGACTTTCATGAAGAAAATCCGTTCCATTTTTTCTATTCTTTTGGTATTAGCCTTAAGCATTGGTTTATTGGTGCCTGCTCTTGGGCAAGAAGAAGAGATTACTTTAACCTTTCTTGAAACCAGCGACCTTCATGGACACATTCGTTCCTACGATTACACCATTGACCAAGCTACAGAAAACACTGGTTTAACCCGGGTTGCCACCATTGTAAAAAAAGAAAGGGAAATTGACCCGGACCTTGTGTTAATTGACAACGGTGACGCCATACAGGGAAACTTGATTTCTTTATTTAACAATGACTTGGTTCATCCCATTACCAATGCCTTAAACCTAATTGGTTTTGACATTATGGTAACAGGCAACCACGAGTTTAACTATGATTTTGATGTGTTAACCCGTTCTATCAACGCCTTTAAAGGAGATTTTCTAACTGCTAACGTATATAAAGAAGATGGCAGCCGCTGGATAGACCCTTATGTAATCAAAGAAATAAAAGGGGTTAAAGTAGGGCTGTTCGGTATTGTTGCTCCCCATGTCCCCAGATGGGAAGGCTCCTACCCTGAGCACTACGACAATATGACTTTTACCACCCCCATGGAAGAAACAGGAAAAATGGTAGAAGAATTACGGGATAAAGTAGATGTATTAATTGGTGTTATTCACTACGGCCGTGAAGGGGAGTATGGTACTGAAGGAGTTTATGAGGTTGCAGAAGCTTATCCTCAAGTAGATGCCTTCTTCTTAGGCCATGCCCATGAAGTGCTGGCAGAAGAAAATGCTAACGGAACCCCTCTTTTAGAACCCGGCGATTCCGGAAAATTTGTAAGCAAATTAACCCTCACCGTAAAAAAAGCCGATGATAAGTTTGAAATTGTAAAAAAAGAATATGAAAACATTGATGCCAAAGAACATGAAGAAGACCCGGAATTATTAAAAGCCATGAGTTATGTTCATGACGCCAGCATTAAAGATGCTAATACTGTTGTTGGAAAAGTATCTGCCGATTTTTTGCCTGACGGACAATTTTGGCTTCCCGGTATCCCCTATGCCCAAATACAAGATACTGCTTTAATGGACTTAACCAACGAAGTACAAATGTACTATAGTGGTGCCGATGTATCCTTGGCGGCTTTGTTTACGACCGCTTCCGATTTAAAAGCCGGCGATTATCGTAAAAAAGACGGAGTAAACGTATATAAATACGATAACACCCTAATGACAGTAAAAGTAACAGGAGCCGAATTAAAAGCCATTATGGAAGAATATGCCGGAGCTTACTTTAACACCTACCGCGAAGGGGATGTAACCATCTCTTTTAATCCCGAAATACGGATGTATAATTATGATATGTTTGCCGGTGTTAATTATGATATTGATATTTCAAAACCTGCAGGCCAGCGTATTGTAAACTTAACCTATGAAGGGGAACCTTTAGCAGAAGATAAAGAGTTGGTGCTGGCCCTAAACAACTATCGTTTTGGTGCCCTGTTAAATGCCGGAATGATTAAAGAAGAAAATAAACTTTACGATTCCACCACCGAATTACCCGATACCCCTGCTGTACGAGATTTAATTACCCTCTATGCTCAAGAAAAAGGCGAGCTAATTCCTAACTGTGATAACAACTGGAAAATTATTGGTGCAGACCTTAATGATAAAGACGCCGAAGTGATTTATGAAATGATTCGCAACGGAGAAAT
>CAZEIB010000195.1:0-4648 GCA_964511785.1 uncultured Oscillospiraceae bacterium | reverse complement strand
AGTATACCAAAATGTGTTACCATTTAGACAAGCCAAAAAAAGTTTCTCTACCAAAGAATGGTCTTTACTAACATTACTTCTGGACCAATTTATGGGGGCAGGTCATGAGGATACGATAACAAGCATGGGTGCCCCATAAATTGGGTCAATGTCTGATTTCATTGTTTTTTTCACGGTCTCAGATTTTTTTATAATCTCTTTCGTTTGTATTACTGTGATATGTAGCCCGGCATAGTTGCCCCGTCCAACAGGGGAAGCGCTTCCTGCTAATAGAATTTTCTCCAATTCCTGTGTAGAAATTTGCTCTGACTTATAAGCCCGTATCGACCTTCTTTTTGATATTACTTGTGTAGTTTCCATAAAATCATCTCTTTTCTATTCAGTATAACACATAATTAACAACATTTTTAATAATATTTTTAAGAGTCTATGGCATGTGTTTAAATGATAAGATTTCAAAAAATGGAGATTTAATACAAAAAAGTTGACCGTTAAAAAGGTACGGGAAATATTAAGCGAGAACAGGAAGCCTAAAAAACTTGTTTTGAATATGACGATATATCCCCTTTCTTTTCTCCTGATACACCTATAGAGGAAATGAAAGCAGATGTATTAAAGGTATTGTCCTACTGGAAAAACAAGATAGCATAGATTCTCTAAAAGCCGTACACTGTGAATTTTACAGTGTACGGCTTTTAGCATGCATAGGTATTTTAAGTTAAAGGAGGATTTATATGTCGCCAAGCAACGGGACAGTTTTCCGTATTGAGAAAAATAGCAACTATACCGTTATGAGCAATCATCATTTACAAAATACTGCCCTCTCCCTGAAAGCAAAAGGACTTCTTAGTCTGATGCTGTCCCTGCCAGATAATTGGGATTACAGTATGAACGGTCTTGTGGCTATCTGTGAAGATGGACTTGCTTCTGTTAAAAGCGGAATCAAAGAGCTTGAAAATCACGGCTATATCCAGCGGGAACAGAAACGAAACGCCAACGGTCAAATGGGGCGGATGAGTTATGTAGTCAGCGAGCTTCCCATGCCCGTAAAGGTCACAGATAAGGGATTACCGCCGAAAGTCGAAAAACCCCTAGCGGTAAAACCATCGATGGATAAGCCGTTAGCGGAAAATCCACTACAATCAAGTACTAAAGAATTAAACAAACAAGAATCAAATACGAATCAATCCTTCTTTCAGGAAAATGATAATTCTTTTGAAAACTGGAAGGAACGAATCGAAGAGACAGAAAAACATATTAAGGAGCAAATCGAATACAATATCCTACAGGAGTGCTTTTCACAAGAACAAGTTGACGAGCTGTTTGAACTGATACTGGAGGTCTATCTTCACAGCGAGGAGTATCTGTATATCGGCAAGGAGCGAAAAGCTACTAGCCTAGTGAAGCGCCGCTTTACTATGCTTGATTTTGAGTGTATCGAAAGCATCCTTGACGGACTGGAAAGTAATACGACGAAAATACTGGATATGAAAGCCTACCTTCTGGCTTGCCTCTACAACGCCCCTGCCACTAAGAATAACAAGGTAAGTTCACAGGTTAATCATGATTTATCCAAGCCCAGTGCCAGCTATGACCTTGAGGCACTGGATTGGATGATAACCGAAGGGTCTGTATGGGATTAAGAAAAAACAGGGCTGAATCAATCAGCCCTGTTAGTAAATATCTTTATTCTACAAATTTTATAGTACCACGGTGGTCAAGGATGGCTCGTCCGCCTCTTTCCTTTTCATCGTTCCATGACATGAAAGCATATACTTCCATTTTATCAAAATCAAGATTTTGGGAAACAGAGAATCCAGTGTCCTCAAGCCAGCTTAGGGTAAACATATTATCTGCTTGCTGGTTTAGATAATACGTTTCTTCTCCCGTCATCGGAGCGCCATCTGTATGCTCGATTAGAGAAGTCCAACGGAGTCTGTTTTCGGATAGGTAGTCTACTCGAAAATAGAAACCTGTTTCATACTTTAGCTCTACTGATTTACCGATATATTTGAACATATTATACCTCCTAGTTTTCTTGTTGATTACATTATACTCCTTAGAGTGCTGGAAAAGATTGAATATAATTAAAACATTTTAAAGGGAAGGGTGAAACGTTGCAAGAAAGAATGACCAATCAAAGCGTTGTACTGGAATTAAAAACCTCTACCTTAAGCTCAGCACCAGTTATGACCTTGGGGCACTGGAGCGGATGATAATCGAGGGGTCTGTATGGGACTAGGTACAGTAAAACACACTACTTCTTTTTGTGTGCAGTGATGATGGTGTAGCTGCTGGCGTTAACCGTAATAATACTGGTATCAATAGACACATAATAGTTCTTGCCTTTTCTAACAAAATTATCAGCAGTTTTTATTTTTTGCTTACACCACTCCACAACATCTTCTACATCAAGTTGTAGGTTACGCTTTATTCGCACCATACCTAGTTCCGTCGTATGTATTCTTTCTAAGTTTAACAAAAGTTCATTCACCATTTACACACCGCCTAGACCGCTTACAAAAGACTCGTGATAAGCCAAAAGTGCCAGCTGCAACTAAAAGATAAGGGATTGCTATCAGAAAAGCTGTATTGGCAGGAGCACTATAACCTTCGTACTTGATGCCCCACTGCATAGTACAGTAAGCAAAAGCAACATGAGCGCACATGATATGAGAAACAATGAGTCCTATTACTAAAAATAGACTTGAAAGTGTTTTTTGTTTTTTCATGGTTCCTCCTATTGTTCTACTATAGCTATGAGTTCCGCTCAGAATCTTCAAATTTGTATTGCTCATATACTTTTTTCCTAAAATAGTGAGTGTCCCAGTTGGACACTGGCTGAAACACCGATAGCAAAGAGTGCATTTATTCCCAGACACTGCTTTACCGTTTATAATACGAATATTATCCATTGGACAACGCTCCGAGCAAAGTCCACAGCCTATTGTTCCTTTCGTTCGGCTTTTTTATCAGTCAATTTTATTATATACTTCTGCTCATCTAACCACAAGGTACCACTCGATTCATTGTACAAAAAAGAGGAGGTGAAACGTTGCAAGAAGAAATGACCAACCAAAGCATTGCACTGGTAGCCAAAACCACGACCGTCACCATCGATGTCCTAAAACAACTGCTGGATGTGTACTTAGAAAACCAGCGTGAGAGTCGGTACGCTAAGAACTCCAAGAAGGCTCCCAAGGTAAAACGTGGGAAACAGAGTGTAAAGAGACTACTGGGACAAGGGCAGGGTGTGGAGAACATTGAGATTAATTCCGACAACATCGGACTCTTTACCGCTTCCGCCCGGCGCTATGGAGTAGACTTTGCCATGACAAGAGATAAGAACACCAGTCCGCCAACTCATACCATCTTCTTTAAGGGAAAGGATACTGCCGCCATTACCTCCGCCTTTAAGGATTTTGTCCAGCGGGAGGAACACAAAGTGGCTAAGGAGAACCGTAAGAGTGTGCTAAAGCAAGTACGCAAGCTGGAGCAGAAAATAAGGAGGGCAGACAATTTCCTTGGTGGTAAAGAAATGGCGGCAGAGATGAAAAAAGCCCATCGGGGTGAGCTGACCCGATAGACTGGAGGTGATTGTATTAACAAAGATATAGTGAAAAAGGCTATTCTTACCAACCTTCCTTTTCTTCTTATCTTCTGGGTGGTAAACCTAATCTCTAAAACCTATCATATGACTACGGGAACGGACAGCTTGAAACGGCTGTTTTTTGTTTTCCAGAACTTTGGATATGTCTTCAAACATCCACTGCCTTCCCTTGCTCTTGTGGACTTACTGGTTTCTTTAGCAGTGGCTGGTGGCTTAAAGCTTGTCATTTATCTGAAAAGCCGGAAGAAAAAGGTCTACCGGGATGGGGAGGAACACGGTTCCGCCCGGTTTGGCACCTCTTCGGATATCCTCCCCTTTCTGGACAGAAAGAAATCTCGTAACAATATTATTCTTTCCCAAACAGAAGGGATTACCATGGGCAAGCCCAGCAGCCCTAAATTCGCCCGAAATAAAAATGTCCTTGTGGTGGGAGGTTCCGGAAGCGGTAAGACTCGCTTTTTCATCAAGCCCAATTTGATGAATTTATATGGCAGTTACGTGGTTTCAGACCCCAAGGGGACGCTGATTTTAGAATGTGGTCAGCTTCTAAAAGACAATGGCTATACCATTAAAGTAGTCAATACCATTAACTTTGATAAGTCCCTTCACTACAACCCCTTTGCTTACCTGAAAAGTGAAAAAGATGTCTTGATGCTGGTGAATACTATTGTTGCCAACACCAAGGGAGAAGGTGACAAATCAGGGGAAGATTTTTGGGTAAAGGCAGAAAAGATGCTATTAACTGCCCTTATTGCCTATATCTGGTCGGAAGCCCCACAAGAGGCACAGAACTTTACAACCCTACTGGAAATGCTCAACTCCATGGAAGTCCGAGAGGAGGATGAAACCTTTGAAAATGCGGTAGACCTGCTCTTTAAAGCACTGGTACAGAAGACGAGGCTTGAACTAAACTGGTTTGCCTTTTCACATTGACTTTAGCTACAAAAGAAAATATGAATAAACTGTAAACTCTTTCAAAATAGGGTTGCGAAATGGATCTAAAATGTCCTGATAAGTGAAGGGTAAATTTTATGACTC
>CAZEIB010000194.1:0-4658 GCA_964511785.1 uncultured Oscillospiraceae bacterium | reverse complement strand
ATATAGGAAACCGTAGTCTGCCCCAAGTTCTGCAGAACCGGCTCTTTCCCAAGAAGCCTTTACGTCGCTGGCTTTAAAGTCGCTTCCGTCAGACCATTTTAGCCCTTCACGTAAAGTAAAAGTATACACCAATTGGTCTTCAGAAATTTCGTATTTTTCTGCCAGTTCAGGCATAATAGCAGGTTCTCCGTCAACAGGCTGAAAGCCCATTAAACCTGCAAAGCCCAGTTTAATAATATTACTGCCACTGGAAGCACTGTTTAAAGCAGGGTCGATAGATAAGGGTGTTCCTCCCCCATAGAATACAGATACTACAGGGCCGGCTTCTTCTGCAAATACAGCCAAACTGCTGCCTAACAGCATCATGGTAGCCAGTAATAGAGCAATTAGTTTTTTCATGAATGTTCCTCCTTTAAAATATATGAGTTTTTGTATGGATTACCTTGTTTTTAGTTCATTTAAGGAAATGGTTTTTACAATAGTAGCACAAGGGTTTTTCATTAGCAATAGAAAAACATTAGGAAAACAGATAAACAAAAAGAATACAGTTTGCAATATCAAAAAGCCTTTCATGCATAAATTTTGTTTTTAGGTTGATAAAAACCTAACAATTCTGTTTTTATGACATTTTTTTCTTTCTTTTTGCATTTTACAAGCCTTTTCCCTTATACATGGTGGCAGGCTACAAAATGCCCCGGTGCTGTTTCCAATAATTGGGGGGTCTTTTCTTCGCATAATTTCGTGGCTCTGTCGCATCGGGTTCTAAAGCTACAGCCACTTGGTACATTTAAGGGGCTGGGCACATCCCCTTTTAGTACAATGCGCTTGGCTTTATGCGCCTTGTTCGGGTCGGGAACAGGTACTGCAGATAGTAGAGAGATGGTATAAGGATGCAGGGGATTTCGGTGTAAATCATTAGAAGGGGCTAATTCCACCATTTTGCCTAAATACATTACTGCAATACGGTTGGAAATATGCTTTACCACAGATAAATCGTGGGCAATAAATAAATAAGTAAGGCCTAATTGGCTTTGTAAGTCTTCCAGCATGTTAATTACTTGGGCCTGAATACTTACATCCAAGGCCGATACAGGCTCATCACAAATAATAAACTCCGGGTTAGAAGCCAAGGCCCTTGCAATGCCCACCCGTTGGCGCTGGCCCCCTGAAAACTCGTGGGCGTAGCGGGTAGCATGCTCACTAGATAGACCAACGGTAGCTAAAAGCTCGTTAATTCTGTCTGTTCGGTCTTTTTTATTGGCACATAATTTATGTACATCAATAGGTTCTGCCACAATATCTCCCACAGTCATTCTGGGATTTAAAGAAGAATAAGGGTCTTGAAAAACCATTTGGCCTTTTTTATGAAGCATATTAATAGACTTTTTATCTTGAATTTTTTCCCCATTAAAATATACTTCTCCCCCTGTAGGCTCATAAATACGAATAATGCTCCTGCCAACCGTGGTTTTTCCACAGCCGGATTCTCCTACCAAACCTAAGGTTTCTCCTTTTTTAATGGTAAAGGAAACGTCATCTACCGCCTTTAACATAGTGGTTTTTAAAAAGCCTGTAGTAATAGGAAAATACTGCTTTAAATTTCGTACTTCCAATACATTTTCAGGGTTTGGGCTATAGTTGTTTTTTTCACTCATGGCTTTTTTTCTCCAAACTTTTTGTTCTTAAATCCATCTCTTGGGTAAGACCAATTACTTTATCTTCCTGTACGTTAATCCAACAGGCACTTAAATGGTTTTCCCCCACCCAGTATTCATCGGGTTGTTGGCTTAAGCAAATTTTCATGGCCCTGTCGCAGCGTGGGGCAAAGGCACAGCCTTTAGGCAAATTCAGCATGTCAATGGGGCTGCCTCCAATAGGTACAAGGCGCTGCCTGTCGTCGTTTTCAATGTTGGGAATGGACCTGATCAGCCCTTTGGTATATTCATGAAGGGGATTATAAAAAATCTCTTGGGCAGTGCCTCGCTCTGCCACTTTTCCCCCGTACATAACAATTACTTCGTCGCAAATATCGGCAATAACCCCTAAATCATGGGTAATCATAATAATAGCCATGCCGAACTTTTTTTGTAAGTCCCCCATTAGTTCCAATATTTGGGCCTGTATGGTTACATCAAGGGCAGTGGTGGGCTCATCGGCAATTAAAATATCCGGTTCACAGGCCAGTGCCATAGCAATCATGGCCCGCTGACGCATTCCCCCTGATAGTTCGTGGGCATATTGCTTCATTCGCTTTTCCGGATCGTTTATTCCCACCAGATGGAGCATTTCCACCCCTCTTTCCCAAGCCTGTTTTCGGTTGCGCTTGGTATGAAGAAGAATGGCTTCCATTAACTGGTTACCAATGGTAAAAGTAGGGTTTAAGCTGGTCATAGGGTCTTGAAAAATAATGCTGATTTTATTTCCCCTAATTCCTCTTAGGGTTTCTTCCGAAGCCCCTACCAGCTCTTCCCCTTTAAATTTAATACTTCCCCCGGTAATACGGCCGGGATGGGTTAGAATTTGCAAAATAGAATAAGCGGTTACACTTTTACCACTTCCCGATTCCCCTACAATGCCAAGAACCTTTCCTTCTTCCACATTAAAGGATACCCCCCGTACAGCATGCACTTCTCCTAAAGGGGTTAAGAAAGAAGTGTTTAAATTGTTTACTTCTAATAAAGCCATCATCTTTCTCCTTTCTATGCCCGTAGTTTAGGGTCGAAGGCATCACGAAGGCCGTTGCCTAACAAGTTAAAGGACAATACAATTAAAAAAATGGACAGTGCCGGAAAAATCAGCAAATGAGGGTAACTCATCAATCCCGAACGGGCATCAGAGGCCAGCGACCCTAAAGAAGGCATGGGCATGGATACCCCTAGCCCCAAGAAAGATAAAAAGCTTTCGGTAAATATAGCACTGGGTATTTGCATAGCAGCGGTAATAATAATAACGGAAATGGCGTTGGGAATCATATGTTTACGAATAATTCTGGCAGGGGATGCCCCAATAGCCCTTGAGGCCAATACAAACTCCTGTTCTTTAATAGATAAAATTTGCCCCCGCACCTGCCTTGCCATACCTACCCAGTATAAAAGGCCAAATACAATAAATATACTAATCATTCCCGCTCCCAGTTTCACCACAAACTGGCTTTTACTTTGGGCAATGGTTTCTTTAATGGCTACCGATAGTAAAATAACAATCAATACATCGGGCAGGGAATAAATAATATCTACAATTCGCATCATCACCATGTCTACCCGTCCGCCAAAATAACCGGAAATAGAACCATATAATATACCGATAATTACTACAATAATGGCCGATACAATGCCCACAATTAAAGAAATACGGGTACCGTATACCACCCTAATGGCATAATCTCGTCCCAGAGAATCGGTGCCCATAATATGGGGAAACACACTTTCTCCCTTGTCTATTTTTACCTGTTCTTTTTTAGAGTATTCAAAGGGCTTTAAGTTTTTTGCCGTTACATCTTGGCGAGTATAACTGTAGGGATATATTTCCGGCACAATAAAGGCAATAGCACTAATTAATATAATCATTACCAAACAGGCCATGGCCAGTTTATTTTTACCAAGGCGCCTCATGGCATCTTTTCCAAAAGAAACCGATTCCCTAAGGGTTTCCTGTTGGGTTTTTTCCTCTTGGGTGGCAGGGGCAAATAAATTGGGATCCACCTGCAAACTTAGAGGGTTTTTCTTTGGTCTTCCTGTCATTTCCTTCTACCTCTTTTATCTGTTTTATACAGTATTTCTACACGCTCTTTATGAAAAATCAATTTTCGGGTCAATGGCTTTGTACACAATATCCGTAACAAAATTCATCATTACAATTAAGGCCGCTAAAAAAATGGTAACCCCCATAATCATCATATAATCTGTACGAAGCATACTGTTTACAAACATTCTGCCAAGGCCGGGAATAGAAAAAATATTTTCAATAACCATGCTCCCTGTTAATATGGAAGCCATCATAGGCCCTGCATAAGTTACCACAGGCCCTAAAGCATTTTTAAGGGCATGCTTAAAAATGACTTTTTTATTGGCTACCCCTTTGGCTTTAGCTGTACGAATATAGTCTTGGCTTAACACATCCAACATGCTAGAGCGCTGAAGGCGAGTAATATAAGCCATAGGGTATAAACTTAAAGAAATAATAGGCAGTACCAGTCCTCCAGGTTCTGTAGCCCTGGCAGGGGCCCAGCCTAATATTAATACAAATACCAATAAAAAAATGGTAGCCATTACAAAAGAAGGCATGGATACCAAAGCCGTGGTAACCACCTGCACCAGTTTATCCACCCATTTCCCTCGTTTAATAGCGGAAATGGAACCTAATATCACCCCAAACAAAATGGCAATCAGCGCTGCTGAAAAACCGATGGTAGCAGAATAGGTTACACTATTTAAAATTAATTCCGTCACGGTGTTTCCCACCCAGCCGGTAGATAAACCGAAATCAAAATGGGCAATATTTTTTAAGTAATTCACAAATTGCACCGGCACCGGTTTATCAAAGCCGTACTTGGCTTCTAAAGCGGCAATGGTGGCATCGGATTTGGCTTTTTCCGAACTGAAAGGGCTGGCAGGAATTGCGTGCATGGTAAAAAAGGTAATGGTAATCACCAAAAAAAT
>CAZEIB010000193.1:3023-4707 GCA_964511785.1 uncultured Oscillospiraceae bacterium | reverse complement strand
TCAACACCCCTGGTGTCAGGGTTCTTGCAATGTGTTTTTTAATCAGTTGCACCCCTTCGTAACCTGCAGTAATATCTACCCCTGCTTCTTTATAACTGATACTTTCGCTTTTCATGTCTCTTCTTCCTTTCAATCCTTTAATTTCAATCTTCTAATTCTTTTTGGTATTTAAAAGGTTCATCCTGTAAATAATTTTCTGTGGGATAGTTCCCTGTAAAACAGGCATCGCAAAATTCACAATGAGCATTTTCAGCAAGTTTACTTACAGCTTCAGTACTTAAAAACCCTAAAGAATCTACCCCTATCATTTCTCGCATTTCTTCAAGGCTGTGGTTATAAGCCAGTAAATGTTCCGAGGAATCTATATCTGTTCCATAATAGCAAGGGTATAAAAAAGGTGGAGAAGATAAACGTAAATGAACTTCCTTGGCACCGGCTTCTTTTAATAAGTTAACAATAACCTTACTAGTGTTGCCCCTTACAATAGAGTCATCTACCAAAACCACTCGCTTATCTTTTACGGTAGCAGCAATAACATTTAATTTGATTTTGATAGAATCTTGCCTTTGTTTTTGCTCTCCTTGAATAAAAGTTCTTCCAATATACCTGTTTTTTACAAAACCTTGACCATATTGAATACCACTTTGCCTAGCATAACCTATTGCAGCATCCATCCCGGAGTCTGGTACGCCAATAACGACATCTGCTTGTACAGGATGTTCTAAAGCTAAATAAGCTCCGGCTCGAAGACGTGCGCCATGAACAGTTGCCCCTTCAATAACAGAGTCTGATCTTGCAAAATAAATAAATTCAAAAGAACATAAGGTATGTTGTAAACTAAGAGAGGGTTGAATACTTTTTAACCCCTCTTCATCAATGGTAATAATTTCTCCAGGTTTTACATCACGCAAAAAGGTTGCTCCCACTGCGTCTAAAGCGCAACTTTCACTGGCAATAACATATCCATCTGATAGTTTTCCAATACATAAAGGCCTAAATCCATGGGGATCTCTTGCAGCTATCAACTTTTTTGAACTCATAAGTACAAAAGAATAGGCGCCTTCTAATAAAGACATGGCTTTTTTTACAGCCTCTTCAATAGATTTGCTTTCAAGCCTTGTTTTGGTTATGGTGTATGCTATCACCTCTACTGCAGTAGTGGTATGAAAAATCCCTCCAGCTAGCTCAAATCCTTCTTTTAATCTAGCTGTATTGGTAATGTTTCCGTTATAACATAGGGCCATGTTTCCTTTTAAGTGATTAATAACCAAAGGCTGAGCATTGGTTTGATTAACAGATTTTTTAGATCCATATCTGCAATGGGCAATTGCCATTTTCCCTTGAGGCAAGCTCTGTAACCTTTCTTTAGTAAACACCTCATTAACTAGGCCTACATCTTTAAATCCTGTAATGACCCCATGGCGGTTAACTGCTAATCCGCAACTTTCTTGCCCGCGATGTTGAAGGGCGTACATAGCATAATAGCAAGCTGATAATACTTCTTGGTTTTTAGAGTAAATTCCAAAAACACCACATTCTTCATGAATTTTTTGACAACTCATATTCTTATCTCCTAATCGGCTTTAGACAATTTATTTTGTAACTGACGATTTTTTCTTACTATAACTTGTTCCATCTCTTCTCTTTGCTTCTCAAGCATTTTCCGTCTTGTTTCCTGCTTTTG
>CAZEIB010000193.1:397-3013 GCA_964511785.1 uncultured Oscillospiraceae bacterium | reverse complement strand
ATAACTGCATTTTCCGCTCCATCAATGGCAACTGTTGCTACAGGAATACCCGACGGCATTTGAACTGTTGATAATAGAGCATCTAATCCGTCTAAAGTGCTCGACTTAATAGGAATACCAATCACCGGCAAGGTTGTATTTGCAGCAATAGCCCCTGCCAAATGAGCAGCTTTTCCTGCTGCTGCAATAATAACCCCAATCCCGTTTTCCTTAGCCTTTAGAGCAAAATCTGCTGCTGTATTAGGGGTTCTATGGGCAGACATAATGTGAACTTCATAAGGAATTTTATAAAATTCCAATTTTTTTATTCCTTTTTCAACAATGGGAAAGTCGCTATCACTTCCCATGATAATAGCAATTTTTTTCATATCTTCTCTCCTTAAAAATAAAAAACGACATATTAATGTCGTTTAAAAAAAGCCCTTGAAAAGAGGGATGAATTGCGAAGAAAGCTTATAGAAAACATTGGTTCAAAAAACAACTTTTTTCCTCCTTTCCGAACTTACTTATAATGATATTATGAACTATTCCCATTGTCAATGTTTTTTTTCGAATTATTTTATAAATTTTTGTCATAATGTTCGTGTTTTTTTATATTTCTTCACCATGACTTTCACTTTTCCTTAGTATTTGATATTAATTATTAGCTATACTATTTTGGCGACATAAAATTTTAATTTGCTACTTACTTTTTTTATTGTATTTTAAGTCATAACAAGGTAAAATAAATAGGCTTCACTAGGATATATAGGATTGTTATAACTTAAATATGGAGTTGCTATAATGAATCAAAGTAAAAAAAGATATGACTTGACACAGGGAAATATTCTTAGCAAGTTGTTATTAATTTCCCTTCCGATCATGGGAACACAGCTATTGCAAATGGCTTACAATTTAACGGATATGTTTTGGCTTGGACGTTTAAGTAGTCAAGCTGTAGCTGCTTCAGGTACAGCAGGAATGTATTTGTGGCTTTCCAATGGCTTTATGTTTATTGGTAGAACTGGAGCAGAAATCGGTGTTTCACAGCATTTTGGTTCTAAAGATGAAAAAGGCACAAGAAACTTCGCCCAAGCATCAATGGTGCTTTCTATTCTTTTAGGTTTGCTTTTTTCCATCATAGCCTTTGCTTTTTCAGGGCCTTTAATTGGTTTTTTCGGTATGAAGGAATTAGATGTGGCAAAATCCGCTTCAAATTATCTAATGATTACAGCAATCGGTATTCCCGCAACCTTCATCAGTTCAACAGCTGCCGGCATTTTTAATGCTTCAGGAAACTCCCGTACTCCTTTTTTTATCAATAGCGTTGGTCTTGTATTAAATATTTTACTTGACCCAATATTCATTTTTACCTTTCAATTAGGAATTCAAGGCGCCGCTTATGCAACTATATTTGCTCAAATAATTGTAGCCACTTTATCTGTTTCGGCTTTAAAGTTAAAAAAATTTCGGCCTATTAAAAATTTTCGATTTATTACTTTTCCCAACTGGTTTGAAATAAAAAAAATCTTTTATTGGTCAACGCCCGTTGCCTTAGAGAGCATGTTTTTTACCTTTTTATCTATGATTATCACTCGCTTTATTACTTCATTTGGTACAGATGCTATTGCTGTACAGCGTGTAGGTTCACAAGTGGAATCTCTCTCTTGGTTAATTTCAGGCGGTTTTGCCACTGCTGTTACTGCTTTTATCGGACAAAATTTTGGTGCTCAAAAATGGGATCGAATACATAAAGGTTTTAAAATATCCCTTGCTGCTATTATTTCTTGGGGAACCTTTGTTACGGTCCTTCTGTTTTTTGCCGGTGGTTTTTTGTTTAGTATTTTTATGCCTGATCCACAACTGGTTGAAATGGGGGCCTATTACCTACGAGTATTAGCTTTGTGCCAAGTTTTCGGTTCTCTTGAAGCTGCTTGCGCAGGAGCCTTTCGTGGAATAGGAAAAACCCTTCCTCCATCAATAGCTAGTATTGGAAGTAATATTTTCAGAGTTTTTCTAACTTATTTTTTAGCTAAACAGTTTGGACTAAACGGCATTTGGTGGGGAATTTCTTTAGGAGCCTGTATACGAGGGTTGATTACTTTTATTTGGTTTCAAGTTACTTTAAAAAAACAACCTCGTCATGACATATCATAAATTTGTGCAAAAAAACAGAAGCTGTATCATTCAGCTTCTGTTTTTTTACATCATTAATTGTTTAAAGCCTTATAAGGTTTCAAGGCTTTTCTGTCAATCATTTATTTTTTTCAACAGATTGATAAAGATTTAAAAGATAGGTCATTGATTTCCCTATCCCTCTTGTTTCTATGTTACCATCTACCGACCTCTAATAGCTAAAACCGATAAAAATCCTATAAAGGTTCCCTCTACTAAAATAGTAAAAGTATTTCCATTATATAGTAATATTTGTAAGGGACCTTTTAGCCAGTTAAATGCTACCATTGCCTGTAAAGCTACAATTAGCAAAAGCAGTGCCAATGGGATCCAAAATAGTTTTGCAAAAGGCTCTCGTCTTCTTCCCCCCATTAAAGGAACTAAAAAGGCTAAAAAAGCCCCTAAAACACTGCCGAAAATTAAATGAAGTACAAATCCGTTTGAAATAATATTTGCTATTAC
>CAZEIB010000193.1:0-387 GCA_964511785.1 uncultured Oscillospiraceae bacterium | reverse complement strand
GGATAGAAAAAAGCAATAAGAAAGCATAATAATAAAGGTAAAACAACAGACATCAATTTTCTAAAAAACATTTACTCCTTCTCCTTTTTGATTTGTTGTAAATATTTGTTTTCGGTTAAAGAGAGTTGGGACTGTTCAAGCAAATCAGGACGAAAGCGGTAAGTATTCTTTACCGCTTGATAATGACGCCATTTTTCAATTTCTTTATGATTCCCTTCTAATAAAACTTGGGGAACCTGTAGCCCTTTATATTCCCTTGGTCTGGTATATTGAGGATACTCCAATAAATAACCAGAAAAAGATTCTTCTTTGACACTATCAAAACTACCTAATACACCTGGAATTAACCTGGTAACAGCATCTATTACTACCATTGCTCCTATCTCG
>CAZEIB010000192.1:1361-4729 GCA_964511785.1 uncultured Oscillospiraceae bacterium | reverse complement strand
TGATAATGGCAATTTTATAGTTTTCTTCTGCAGAAACAATAGAAACCAAACCAAGTACCATAATAAGGGCAAGAGTGATGGACAACAGTTTTTTCATTTGAACCCCTCCGTTTAATAAAATATGGTTAATTTGCCCGACAGAAAGTACTTTTTAACTTTTCTTACTTGAAAATAGGTTTTATGTTTTATAGAAAACTTAAAACTTCCACCTCGGAAAATAACCTTAGTATTATTATAACGGTATTCTAAAAAAGTGCTATAAAAAATGAAATTGAAAACAAGTAAAATACAATAAAAGCCAATATAATTGTGGATTATATGGGAAATGAATGATACTATCCAATAGAGAAGAATGAATGCAAGAAATCATTTTATCGTTAAAAAAACAGCAGCTAAAAAGAAAGAAAAGCTTCTCTGGGTTTATATAAATTTAAAATCATTTTACCTGTCTAAAATAAACTACACTACACTTCACTTAAAACTAAAAATCAGGAGGAATATGATGACTGTTTTCAACATTATTTCTTTACTTGGCGGTTTGGCTTTGTTTTTGTATGGAATGACCCTAATGGGCAGTGGCTTAGAAAGAGCGGCCAGCGGAAAAACAGAAAGAGTATTAAAAAAACTTACCGCTTCTCCCGTAAAAGGAGTGGCTTTAGGAGCGGTTATTACCGCGCTGATTCAGTCCTCTTCTGGTACAACAGTTATTGTCATTGGCCTTGTTAACAGTGGCATTATGCAGTTTAAGCAAGCCATAGGGGTTGTTTTAGGGGCAAACATAGGAACTACCGTTACAGGACAAATTATTCGCTTAGGGGACATTACCGGGGGTAGTTTTTTACTGGAGTTTTTAAAGCCTACTACTTTGGCACCTATTGTTGCCTTTTTTGGTGCCTTATTATATGTTTTTGTGAAAAAAGAAAAGCATAAAAATATTGGTAGTATATTATTAGGCTTCGGTATTTTATTTACGGGGATGTTTGCTATGGAACAGGCAGTATACCCTCTTAGAGATATGCCCCAGTTTGCCCAATTGTTCAGCCGTATGCAAAACCCCATTATTGGGGTTTTAGTGGGGGCAGGGGTTACTGCAATCATTCAATCTTCCTCTGCGTCAGTAGGAATATTACAAGCATTAACGGCTACAGGGGCCATTACTTGGGGCAGCGCAGTGCCTATTATTTTAGGGCAAAATATCGGTACTTGCGTTACAGGGCTTATTGCTTCTATTGGGGCCAGTAAGTCTGCTAAAAGGGTAGCGGTATGTCATTTGTATTTTAATGTCATTGGTACGGTTGTTTTCTTATTGATAATTTATTTGCTTAAATCTTTCATAGGTTTTTCTTTTTGGGAAACAGCTATCACTAAAGGAGGAATTGCTAATTTTCATACTTTCTTTAATGTGGTAGCAACACTAATGTTCCTTCCCTTTACCAATTTCTTGGCATACTTAGCTGAAAAAACCATTCCTGATGAAAAAGAAGAAGAACACCCTGAGCTAGAAGTTTTTTACTTAGATGAAAGGCTGTATAAAAGCCCTTCCGTAGCCATTGCCCAATCCTTTACCGCAGTAGAACGAATGGCACAAGCGACAAAACTAAATCAGGAAAACACGGTGGATATGCTTCTTCACTATACTGAAAAAGGCTTTGCCCTTGCCCAGCAAAGGGAAGATGTGGTAGATAAAATGGATGTAACCATTTCCAACTATTTAATCAACATGTCGGATTTAGAATTAACAGAGCAAGAAAACCGTGATATTTCTACTCTTTTAAGTACCGTAACAGATTTGGAACGAATAGGAGATCACTGTATTAACATTATTGAACGTGGTGGAGAAATATATGATAAGGGGCTAAGCTTTTCTCCTTCAGCCCAAGAAGAAATTAGGGCATTAAACCAAGGGGTTAGCGAAATTATTTCTCTTACAATAGCCGCCTTTATTCAAAAAAACCACCACATCGCTGCCAAAGTAGAACCCCTTGAAGAAACCATTGATATGCTTTGTATGATTTTACGGGACAGGCATATACAAAGGTTAAAAAAGGGAGAGTGTACTGTAGAAATCGGGGTAATATTTTTAGAAGTGTTAAACGATTATGAAAGAATCTCCGATCACTGCTCTAATATTGCCGCCAGAATATACAGTGAAGGTTTAAAAGAAAAAGCCTTTGATATACATGCTCTTCGTAAAAAACTTCATCAGGGATATGACCCTGAGTATATCAAAAATATGAAGGGTTATGAGGAAAAGTATTTTTCCTTGATTGGCTATGAAAAAGAGTGATTAAAGTAAAAAAAGACCAAACTTTTTGCAAACAAAAAGCTCCCTGCCTTTAAACAGGGAGCTTTTTAATTTATTCATATAAATGATATTTACTTTTTCTTTGAATATATTCTTGCCTGTCTTTTTCGTAACTGTCAAGTAGCTCCAGTGCAGTTTTTTTTCTGGATGTAAAGGCGTCTGTTGCCAGTAATTTATCTGTGTATCGGGTAAAATGAGGGGCTGAAGGGAGGCTTTTTACATTGTGGCCGGCACTGGTATCTGCCCATGTAATTTGATCAGGATATAAATTCATGATTTCTTCTAATAATACCAAGGCGGTTGCCATAGAATTAAAATCCTGACGGTTGGTAATATGAAGCTGCAAACCACTACATACTTGCTTGGCATGCTTTGAAGAAGTAGGTTTAAAATATACAGGAGCAAAATTAACGCCCGGAAGTTTTCGCTTAAGTAATTGCTCTTTTACCAAATTCCCATCCATCCAAGGGGCGCCAACTAATTCAAAAGGCTTGCTTGTACCTCTGCCCTCGCTAACAGAAGAGACACCTTCAAAAATACACATACCGGCATATAAAATATTCGCCGTAACGTTTGGTAAACTGGGAGAGGGAAGGAGCCATGGAAGATGGGTTTCGTCATGGTACATATTTCGCTTCCAACCTACAACAGGAATAATATGCAAATCACAAGAAATGGCATATTCTTGGTTAATGTATAAACAAAATTCTCCCATAGTTAAAGCAGTACGGTTTGGAAGGGAATAGTCTCCTACAATGGTGTGCATGGTTTCAGGCACAATGGTTCCTTCTACTTGTACGCCGTTAATAGGGGCTACCCGGTCCAGTACTACAAAAGGAATACGGTACTTAGCACAGGCCTTCATAATTTCCCCTGCACAAGAGAGATACTCATAATACCGTACACCTGCTTCCACAATGTCAAACACTAAAACATCAATGTTTTTAAGCATTTCTTCGGTTGGGCCAACATGGTCTTTATTAAAAATGCTGTAAACAGGCAGCTGAGTAGGTCCATCAACATAATAGAGAGTTTCTTCACCGTAAATAAATTCATTACGAAC
>CAZEIB010000192.1:0-1351 GCA_964511785.1 uncultured Oscillospiraceae bacterium | reverse complement strand
CCCCATAAATTAAATTAAATAACGTCTCCACCTGATAACGTTCAACAATCACATCCAAGGTTAGGTCCATATTGCGGTTAATAGCAGAACCACCGGTAATTAAACCAACACGTTGGTTTTTTAAAAGAGCATCCATTTTAGTAAGGTTATCAATACCATTTAAAATTGATGACACTATTTTTCATCCTATCTTTTAAAAAGTTATTTTGATATAATTGCAATCATCATAGTAAAAAAAACTTTTTTCGTCAAGAAAGAGAAATTTTATCGTATAGGATTAGCTTTTATCAATATAGACAGGAGAAGAAATATGATTATTGGTATTGATGGTGGAGGAACCAAAACTGAAGGGGTTTTAGTAAACATAAAAGGAAAGGTTATCAAGCATTTTATTACAACAGGAAGTAACCCTAACAGCCAAGGCCTTCACCAAGGGGTTGAAGCTATTTTAGAAACAATTTTCAACCTAAAGGGAGATGAGCCTTTGGAAGGTATTTGCCTTAGTATTGCAGGAGCGGCTATGGAAAGCATTCAAAAAAATATGATAGCATTAATGAGGGCACATATTGATGAAAACACCAAAATTCGTATTGGCAGTGATGCTTTAGGCTGTATGAGCAGTGGTATACAAAATGCTGATGGGGTGGTAGTTATTGCCGGTACAGGATCCTCCGCCTTTGCCAGAAAAGAAGGTAAATATTTTCGGGTAGGGGGCTGGGGGCATTTAATTGATGACGCAGGCAGTGGTTATGATATAGGAAGATTGGGCTTAAGGGCGGTATTACGGGCCTGGGACGGCAGAGGAGAGGCAACCCTTTTAACGAGTCTTTTTACAGAAAAACTGGGAGGAACCCCTCCTTGGGAAAGTTTGGGAAAAATTTATGAAGGGGGAAAAGCCTTTGTTGCTACCTTTGCTCCCTTGGTTTTAAAAGCCCAAGAAGATCAAGTGGCAAAGGCCATTGTATCAAGGTCCATTGAGGATTTAGGAAAAATGGTTATGGCGGCAGGCAGCCATTTAAATAATACAAAGATCATTCCTGTGGTACTTACGGGAAGCCTATGGAAAAATGAAACCCTTTACAAGGGGGTTGAAAAATTTTTAGGGCAAGGGTACCAAATGATTATTCCCGGAGTATCCCCTGTATATGGCGCTGTGGTAGAAGCAGCCTTAGAAGTAGGTTGGAAAATAGAAGGAGATTTTAAAGAAAACTTTCGCCGTAGTTACGAAAAAACAATAAAAGAGTAATACATCTAAAAGTATATTCAAAAAGAGGCCTAAAGAAGTTCCAAGGGCTTCTTTTTTATTTTCCCAGCTTCAGCGCAAAAAACCACCAGCTCTGCTGGTGGCATA
>CAZEIB010000191.1:0-4735 GCA_964511785.1 uncultured Oscillospiraceae bacterium | reverse complement strand
ACTCCTTCGTGAATGCCTTCATATAGATCTCCACCTATAATATGTACATCTTGTCCAATCTCTAAAAAGACCACCGCCATCCCTGTATCTTGGCACATAGGTAATTTTTCCTCTAAAGCAATAGCAGCATTTTCTTCTAATATCTCAATAATTTCTCTGGCAGGAGGAAAGGGCTCTTCTTTCTTTGCCAAAGAAAAAGCTTTTTTAATATCATCGTTTAATACAATATTACTTTGAATAGAAAGTTCTTTTACTGCATTAATAATGGTTTCAATTTCAATTTCTCTCACTTCTATTACTCCTTATACTTTTTAATAAAATTTTTTATATTTAAAGAAGCTTGATAGACCTCATTCTTTTTTTCTCCATTTTTTACTACAAAATGAATACTTTCCTTCATGGAAAATCCGGCATAAATAAAATGAAAGAGCTGTGCTTCAATAGATAATCTTTCTTTTTGTTCTTGTTCAGAGGGATTTTCCTCTTTTTGAAAAAAGAAAACTGCTACGTATTCCCCTTTATTCGCTTTAGGATTTTCTTCAAGCTGGCTTAGTACGGTTTTCCCATCACCTTTATATACCTTTTCATAATGTTTGGTAAGGTCACTGAAGAGTGTAACTTGAGTATGGGGCCATACCTCTACCAAGTTTTTTAATAGAGAGATAATACGATGTGGTGATTCATATATTACAGCAATTTCGCTGATCTTCCCCATCAATGTAAGTTTTTCTTGTTGTGCTTTTTTCTCTCTGGGTAAAAAACCATAAAATGTAAATTCTTTAATATCAAAGCCACTGGCTGATAGCGCTGTAATAACTGCACTGGCTCCAGGAACAGGAATGACTTTTATTCCGGCTTCGTAAGCTTTTTTAACTAATCGGCTTCCCGGATCGGAAATACAAGGGGTCCCCGCATCTGAAACTAAGGCAATAGACAAGTTTTCTTCAAGGGCTTTTTGAATTAACCAATTTCCCTTGCTTTCTTCGTTATGTTCATGATAACTGGTTTGTGGGGTTTTTATAGCAAAATAGTTTAGTAATTTTATGGTTACCCTTGTATCTTCTGCTGCAATTAAATCACATTGTTTCAATACCTCAATAGCCCTAGGGCTTAAATCCATTAAGTTACCAATAGGGGTTGCTACTATATATAAATTGGCCATAATACCTCCTATTCATTTTTTTCAAAAACACGAAGAGTAGCACTACGAGATCGAATATTATTATTAACTTCTTCTTCGCTGGCCTTAATGGCTCCTTTTCGTCCTAAAATTTTCCCATAAGGCTTTTTTCCACATACGCAGATGGGGATTTTTGGGGGACAGGTGCAAGGGTTAGCCATTTGTTTAAATTTTCGCTTTACAATTCGGTCTTCTAAAGAGTGAAAAGTAATAACACAAAGGCGGCCTCCTGGGCAAAGGCCATGAATGCTATCTTCTAAAACCCTTTCTAAGGGCTGTAACTCATCATTTACTTCAATCCGAACAGCCTGAAAAACCCTTCTGGCAGGATGCCCTTCATCTTTGCGGCGCACAGCTTTTGGAATAGCCGCATCAATTACATCAACCAGTTCTTGGGTGGTTTCTAAAGGCTTTTCTTTTCTTTTTTCAACAATAAATTTTGCAATTCTGGCGGACCACTTCTCTTCACCATAAGAAAAGAAGATATCTCTTAGTTCTTGCTCACTATAGGTATTAATAACTTCTTTTGCAGTTTTTCTTTGTTGTTGATCCATGCGCATATCAAGAGGAGCTGCTTCGTGATAAGAGAACCCTCTGTCTATCGTATCAAGCTGATGAGAAGAAACGCCCAAATCCAACAAGATTCCCTGAATATTTCCATAAACTTTTTCATTTTCCATTAAGTCCTTTATATCATGAAAATTACCAAGAATGGCCTTGAAATTTTCAAATTTCTTCAAATTACTTTTGGCTGCTTCAATGGCATTTTGGTCTCGGTCTATACCATATAAAAAACCTTTATCTTTTAAAATAGATAAAATTTCTTTACTATGCCCACCCCCTCCTAGGGTTCCATCTACATAAATAAAACCAGGCTGAGGGTTTAGCCACTGTAATACTTCCTTTAATAAAACTGGAATATGATGAAAATTCATTTAGACCTCCTGCAGATTGGTTTTGACAACTTTATTTGGTAAATTCAGTAAGGTTCTTCCCTCTCCTACTAAATACAAAGAGCCTGCAATAACCACTAAACCTTGTGATAGATCCATTCCTATATTTTCGTTAGCTAATAAAATAGCTTCTTGAAGATGATTTGTATAAGCAAGCACTTTAATTCCCTGAAGTTCAAATATCTGTTTTAATTTTTCTCCCTTTATACTTCTTGGGGTGTTAATGGTTACAGTAATAAAGGGATAGGGAAGTTTTTTTAGCACCTTTAATACTTCTTCATTTAATTTATCTTCAAGGATCCCAAAAACAATCATCGTTTTTTCAGGTGCATAAGCTTCTAAATGATCCCTTAGACCTTTTAGCCCCTGTGCGTTATGGGCCCCTTCTAATAAGTAGGTTGTTTCCTTGATTTTAGCATATTCCAGTCGCCCTGGCCACAATACTTTTTGTAGGCCAATAAAAGCTTTGGGATAGATTGTTTTCATGTTTTTCCCTGTAAATAATTCCAAGGTTTTTAAAGCCGTTAAGGCATTTTCTCCTTGATACTTTCCTGAAAAAGGAATTTTGAAAGTATATTTTTCATTTTTGCCTAACACAAAATCTCCAACCATGTATTTTTTTTCATAGAAAGAATTTTGAATTTGATTTTGATTCAAAAGTACCAATTGAGCCTGTTTTAGCTCTGCTTCTTTCTTTATTACCTCTAATGCCTCGGGTTGATTAATAGGATGAACCACTACAGGAATCTGTTTTTTTATAATTCCTGCCTTTGCATAGGCAATTTCAGATAATTGGTATCCCAATATTGCCATATGGTCATAATCAATGGTAGTAATTACCGACACTTTTGGCATAAGGATGTTTGTTGAATCAAACCGTCCTCCAAGACCAGATTCAATAATAGCTACATCAACTTTTTCTTGTTCAAAATACCATAGTGCCAAAGCAGTTCCAATTTCAAAGGTAGTAACGCTAATCTCCTTTTTTTCAAGGTTCCAAGAAGCTTCTTTAATTTTTTGAACCCCATTAATCAGTTCATTATTATAAATGGGTAAGCCGTTTACCCTAATTCTTTCCTGGTAGTGCTGTAAAAAAGGAGAGGTATACAAACCTACTTTGTATCCCATTTCCATTAGCATTCCATTGAGCATAGCACAAACAGAACCTTTTCCGTTAGTACCTGCCACATGAATGGCAGGTACTTGTTTAACAGAAAGGTTCAATTCTTTTAGCAATTCTCTTGTGTTTTCCAAACCGTTTTTTTTGCCTGTATACTGGGCACCATGAATAAAGTCTATGGCTTGTGCGGCATTCATGCTTTTATCATATCCTGAATCTGTTTAATATTTTCTTCCAGTTTTGATTCCATTAAAATATTTTCTTCCAGTTTTGCTTTTTCTTTTTCAATAAGTTCAGCAGGTGCTTTATTAACAAAACCTTGATTTTTCAGCATCCCTTGACTTCGTTTAATTTCTTTTAATAAACTCTCTTTTTCTTTATTCAATCGTAGTAATTCTTTATCAAATTCTATTAAATCTCCTAAAGGAATATGGATTTCAGCGGTTTTACATACTGCCATGGTGGTTTTTTCTTTAATTTCACTAATGTTTTTGATAATATCTACACTGCTAGCATTGGCTAAACGTTTAAAGTAAATTCCCGCA
This sequence comes from uncultured Oscillospiraceae bacterium, assembly GCA_964511785.1. Lineage (GTDB taxonomy): Bacteria > Bacillota > Clostridia > Christensenellales > Aristaeellaceae > CAYFQH01. Next base: position 937 of record CAZEIB010000191.1, on the reverse strand, counting down.
TTTTCTAGCGCTTCTTTTTTTCCCTCTGTAGGTACTAGCATAATTCTTGCTTTTTTCCCTTGAGGTACATTCATTTCATTACGTAAGTTTCGAATATTTCTGATGGCTTCCATAATGCCTTCCATTTCGTCAGCTTCCTTAGAAAAAATTAATTCATTTTGAAGTTTCGGCCATTGACTTAGCATAATAAAACCGGTTTTTTCAGGTAAATTTTGATAGATGGCTTCAGTTAAAAAAGGCATAAAGGGATGTAACAATTTTAATATTCCTTCCAACACAAAAAGTAGTACGGCTTTCACTGCTTTTTTTGAACTCTCATCTTCTCCAAGCAATCTTCCTTTAGCTAACTCAATATACCAATCACAAAAATCTGACCAAGCAAAATCATAAATTACTTGTGCGGCCAAACCAAAATCCGCCTCTTCAATATGCTGGGTCATTTCTTTTATGGCTAATTGATATTTCGTTAAAATCCACTGTTCTGCTAAGGTTAGATTTTTTTCTTCCAAGGTTTCATAGGTATCTACATTCATTAAAACAAAGCGTGAAGCGTTCCAAATTTTATTGGCAAAATTTCTTGATGCTTCTACTTTATCTGGTAAATATCTTGTATCATTTCCCGGACTAATTCCTTGCACCAAGGAAAACCTTAAGGCATCTGCTCCAAATTCTTCAATTACTTCCAAGGGATCAATACCATTTCCTAGGGATTTGGACATTTTCTTTCCTTGGGCATCTCTTACTAAGCCATGAATAAGCACCGTATCAAACGGAACTTCTCCCATTTGCTCAATGCCGCTAAAAATCATTCTAGCCACCCAAAAGAAAATAATATCATAGCCTGTTACCAGCATATTAGTGGGATAAAAGTATTCCAAATCCTGTGTGTCATTAGGCCATCCTAAAGTAGAAAAGGGCCATAGAGCAGAAGAAAACC
>CAZEIB010000190.1:4012-4747 GCA_964511785.1 uncultured Oscillospiraceae bacterium | reverse complement strand
TATGCCACCAGCAGAGCTGGTGGTTTTTTGCGCTGAAGCTGGGAAAATAAAAAAGCTCCTTCCCTTTTAATTAAAGGAAAGGAGCTTTTGATTTTAGCATATTATTTCCCGGCAATTTGAGCAGCAGCTTGTTTACCTGCTTCTCTTCCCCAAATAACAGCACCGGCATAAGCTGCACTTGTACTGGTTACTTCACCGGCAGCATAAAGGTTGGGAACAACCTCGTCGTTTTCATTAAGCACTTGGGCTTTTTCATTGGCTACAACCCCACCTTTGGTCATGTGGATGGCAGATTGCACCCTCGCCCCATAGAAAGGTCCTTCCATTTGGAAAGGCTCGGTGAAGAGTTTTTCTCTAAAAGGATCTTCTCCTTCACCATTGATAGCCCCATTATACACTTCAACAGCGTTTACCAATGCATCAGCAGGAATGCTTAATTTTTCTGCTAACTCTTCCAAGGTGTCTGCTTTGGTATGATAACCAAGGTTATTGTGTTTTTGCAAGCGATAGAAGGAATCGTGTAAACGTTGGTCGTAAATGTAGTATACTTCTCCATTAGGTTGATCTAAAAGGGTATGGGCCAAAGCTAAACCGGAAGAAGCCTCGTTAACAAAACGTTCTCCAAGGTTGTTTACTAAAATGAAGCCATCCCCTGCACCGGTTAACTCTCTGTTAGGTACGTTAATCATTTTAAATACAGATAGAACATCCATATCATCAATTTTATAACCCTTT
>CAZEIB010000190.1:3113-4002 GCA_964511785.1 uncultured Oscillospiraceae bacterium | reverse complement strand
AATACAGGAATCAAGTCACCGGTGGCGCCCATAGAGTTGGAAGTTTCCACTCTTTCCGCACCGGGAGCATAAGTTGCCAATAATTCTTTATTTACAGAGAACCCACCGGTAGTAATGACTACAGCTTTGGCTAAAATATCATATTTTTCGGTTTTGCTTTCAACTTTAACCCCTAAAACTGCACCGGCGTCATCGGAAATAATATCAATTCCTTTGGTACCTGTACGAATATCAATGGCAAGTTCTTTGGCTTTTGCTTCTAAACCATCTTGAATCGCTTCGCCAGAGTAGCGATCGATTTCAGCCATATGGCTTCGTCCACCATAGTTATGGTTTAGTTCTACCCCTAAATTACGTAACCAGCCATCAACTTCTGCCGCCCCATCAGCCCATACACGTACACGCTCATCAGAATCGGTTACATTGCCAACTTTATCTTCGTAAAATTTGTCAGCAGAGTCTTCAATATTGTTGGCTTTTTGTGCTTGGGTATCAACAATGTCAAAAAAGTTCATATCAAACTTTCCGTTACCACTTAGAATGTCCAGTTTTTCTACAAGAACAACATTTTCGACACCCTTTTCTTTTGCTTCAATGGCCGCTGCGAGGCCTGCAGGGCCCCCACCAACAATCACTAAATCTGCTTCAACAGCTTGAACTTCTTTTACTTCAACAATAGGACCGGAAGTAGTGAAGGTAATTTCAGGAAAATCAATTCCATACTCTTTGGCAGCTTCAGCAACAGCGTTTTTAATAGCAAAAGAACTAAAGGTAGCACTACTTACACTATCTACCTCAGGACTTTGGGCTTCAAGAATACGTTCTTTTATAACAGCAAAAGCTCTTCCAATAACAGGAGAACTTTCGTGGTGGGAAGTAATTTCTAAAT
>CAZEIB010000190.1:0-3103 GCA_964511785.1 uncultured Oscillospiraceae bacterium | reverse complement strand
GTAACAGCTACTTCCATTTGTCCACCATAACCGGATCCTGTACCATTGTATGTGCCATTTTCTCCCAAGGTTTGCTCTGCGCCAGCAACCATGCCTAAGGAAAGCACCATGGAAAGGACAAGAACTAGACTTAGTAGTTTTGTGAACTTCATAAGGTTTCCTCCTAAATAATCATTTGTCTAAAAAGATATAAAAAAACACTTCATCCCTGCTTTTAAAGTTTTATTCCATTAAACGATCAGGGAAGTAAAGTATTTACAGAAAAGGCCAACCTTTTCTTATGCTTAAACTTTAACATAATTTGTGGAAAAAGTAAAGGTACAGAAGAGGGGAATAGATTACTGTTGCGTAAAGTGTTTTACTACTCCTTTATTAGCAAACTGTTTTATTTAAAGGTTTTTTCCTATTTCAATATTTTCTTTTACCTCCATCTTCTCTACCCTAAACTAAAAAATCATCGTGCCTACAGGTAGAACACAAAAAGGTATAGATCTATTACCTATATCTTTTGTGTACACTTATTTTAAATACTTTTTTTCTTACGAAGTTCTTTAAATTTAACCACATAAATAACATTCAATACGTTTCCTATAATAATTCCAGCTATACTGATTATGGCAAAAACAATTCTAAAACCTCTTCAACAATGACACTTCCGATACAAAAAGTCATGGCAAAGGCAATTATCGAATTTCTTATTTTATCTAATTTACTCAGTTTTTTCATTAACTTATCTGCTTACTAAATGCTAGGGTTCTCTTCTAGTCACTTTCTAAGCCTTTTTTCTTATAAGCAAGTATAAAAAGTAAAGTCATTAGTGCTGCACTGGCAAAAAGAATGACCCACTGGGCTGTTGTAATCACCAGGCCTTTCCCTGCAGCAAAACCGTTTACCATGTTTTCTACAATGCCTGTGTACATAAAACCACTTATTTTACCAAGGGTATCATTAAAGGTACCAAAAGTAGGTAGCAATGCCAGTACCAATGTGAAAGGGGCTACTAAATTGCTGGCATTCATTTGGTTTTTAGCATAAATACCAATAAGCAATCCCAAAATGCAACTGGTTAAACTAGCTACAATGGTAATTACTGCAAATAAGGGAATATGAAATAAACTTACATCCACACCACTGATAAATAAAACCACAAAGTTCACCAATGCAGTAATAACAAAGGGAGGAATTAAGCTACCGATAAAAAATTCTACTCCGTTTACAGAGGAGGTAAGAAGGGCCCTCAAAGTATATTTTTCTTTATCTTCTGCCAAGGGAAGAGTGGTCATCATAATTCCCCCCATACCTATATTAAAAGATAAGCCAAGGTTTAAAACAATAGACATTAACATCTGGTTGCTTTCTCCATCACCCATGGCCATAGAGGAGTATAAAAACCGTATCACCAGCGTCATTACAATAGATAATAAAGGCCCCAGCAGTGCAGAAGTATTATTCATCAACATTTTACTTTTTAGTTTCATAATAGCCTTGGTTTTTCTAAAAGAAATATTCATTGTGTCAACCCCCGTCCAGTTACTTTAATAAATACTTGTTCCAGTGTCGGCTCGCAAGAGTGAATGGTGGAAATTTGCTTTTCTATTATCCACTGGCTTAATTACTGTGCAGTATGCTCGTTGTTTTCCAAAGTCCATTCTTGCCCGCTTTCCAAAGTAACTTTGTACTCTTTTTCCTGATTATGCTTTAAACTAATTTCTTTCGGGCTGCCAAATTCTACAATATGCCCTTTATTAAGTAAGGCTACTTGATCACATAATTTTGTGGCCTCATCCATATTGTGAGTAGTTAAAAATATTGCCATGCCTTGGCTTTTAAATTCTAAAAGAAGTTTATGCACTTCCATAGCAGTTGTAGGATCCAATCCACTGGTGGGCTCATCTAAAAACAATACTTGAGGACTATGTAGTACTGCCCGTGCCAATACCAACCGCTGGCTTTGCCCCTTAGAGAGTTTTCCTGCTTTTTGTTTTACTTGCTTTTCAAGGCTTACCCTTTCTAATAATTGAGGTATTTTACTTTTAGAAACATTTAACACCTCGGCAAATACCTCAAGGTTTTCATACACCGTCAGTCTTTCATAAAAGCCGCTTTGATCTGTTACGATGCCGATTTTTTCATAAATGGCTTCTGTGATTTTTCTGGTATCATTATCAAAAATATAAGCCTCTCCACCGGATTGTACCATTTGCCCTGTAATAATTTTAATGGTGGTGGTTTTTCCTGCACCGGATGGACCTAGAAATCCTAAAATTTCACCTTGATGAAGGGATAAAGAAATATCCTTCAGTGCAATATGGTTTGTAAATTGTTTGCTGATGTTTTTTAATTCCAGCACTACTGCCTTGTTCATTTCATCCTACTTTCTGCCTTTATCCCGGGCTTTTTTTCATTACTTCTTTATTGTATCTACAAAAAAAAGACTTTTCGGTTTTTTTCCCGAAAAGTCTTTTTTCTTTCCTGTTTGGTAGCCTTTTAAGCAACTATTTTATATTCCAATCATCAAAATTTGTGAAAAATATGGCTCTTCCCACAGGGTTTGTATGGCTACAGAAGGGTATTTTTTTGTAATTTCCCTATAACTCATAAGGCCTATTCCTCTTTTCTCCCCTTTAATAGAATACCCTTCTTCCCAAATCTTTTGTAAGTTCGGTTTGTCTCTTGAAGGATTTTTCACAATAAATACAAGGCCTTGCTTATCATGATAAAAAGAAATACTGACTTCTTTAAACTCTTTTTCTTTTATTTTTTCTACTTCTTCAATGGCATTATCAATAACAATGCCAAAACACCTTAGGTAGTCGCTGGGTTCCATTCCTATTTCTGTAACAGGTTCCACAATTTCTAAATGGCAACGAATTTCTTTTTCTTCCATGGTCATCATTTTAGCAATTAATAAACCTTTCGCTTCGGAAGGCTTTAATAAGCTTAATTGGGTTGTTTGCTTTATTCCAAGGCCAATTTCCTTATCAAACTTCGAAACTGTATTTTGAATAAAACTTTGTACCCCATGCAAATCTCCGTCTTGAACTTGTAGCTGAATTGTCAAGTCAAGTGCACCATCTGTAGAAATACTTGAATAGGTGATTTC
>CAZEIB010000189.1:0-4786 GCA_964511785.1 uncultured Oscillospiraceae bacterium | reverse complement strand
TAAAAAGTGTTATGCTAAAATATGTTACTATCTTTAGGAGGATTTTAATGAATATTCAAAAAAGAATTTTGGCAATACATGATATATCTTGTATGGGAAGATGTTCTTTAACAGTAGCTTTACCAATTTTATCCTGTGCAGGGTTTGAAACTGGCATTTTACCTACTGCTTTATTATCTACACATACCGGTGATTTTGAAAATTATACTTATTTAGACTTAACATATGAAATGGTTAAAATACTAAACCATTGGGAATCTTTAAACATAAATTTTTCCAGTATTTATTCCGGTTTTTTAGGATCTTATGAACAAATTGATATAGTAATTCAAGTCTTTAACACTTTTGCAGATAAAAATTGCCTACTAATGGTAGATCCGGCTATGGCAGATCATGGGAAGCTATACCCTACTTATACTAAGAAGATGTTAAAATCCTGTGTAGTAAAGCAACTATTATTGTTCCGAACTTAACAGAAGCTTCTATTTTACTTGATATGCCCTATAAAGATGCTTATACAAAAAGTGAGATTGAAAATATTTTATTAAAATTATCCGCTTTAGGCCCTAACCAAGTAGTTTTAACCGGTGTATCTTTTGAAAATGCCCTTTTAGGAGCTGCTCTTTACGATAAAAAAGTTGACCATATCTCTTATGTTATGGGTCCTAAATACCCCGGTGCTTTTCATGGTACTGGCGATGTTTTCTCCAGTGTGTTACTAAGTTGCTTACTAAATGAAAAAACTCTTTATGAATCAACTCAAATAGCTGTTCAATTCACCTATCAAAGTATCGAAACTACTTTGGCCGCAAAGCAAGAGCGCCGCTTCGGCGTGCGTTTTGAATCGCAGTTACCTTATTTAGCAAATGTTTTGTTTAATAAAAAAAACACTTAACACGTTTTTCAACTTATATTTGTAAAAACATCTGAGCATTTATAACTACTAGTGGTATGCATAGCCTTAGAAAGGTTTATTTTATTCAGATATTTTTTCTTTCAAATCCCCCATAAGCTCTAGCACGTCCAAGCTTTGCATAATACATAATTAGCATATGTATATGGTCCTAACAAGTATCTCCTTCCAAATCTCTATTTTCTTTTCTTCACATAACTTTCTCACCATTGTACCTGTATCTGTCTTAGAATAGGATCAATTTTGAATATCTTTCATTGGAAAAAACTCCTTTTACTTTCTTTAATGCAGTTAAAAAATCATTACTTAGTTTAACAAAAGAAGGTTTTCTTATACTTAAAAGATTTTTTATTTTATCAACATATCTGGTGATTTGCTGCGTTGAAGATAAAAAAACAGACCCTATGAAATTTCATAGGGTCTGTTTTTCAAACTGCTTATTTTGCGTCAATAGCAGCAATGTAGTTAACTAAATCAACTACTTTACAGCTATATCCCCATTCATTGTCATACCAAGCAACAACCTTCACAAAGGTATCAGTAAGTTGGATACCGGCTGTAGCATCAAAAATACTGGTGCGAGGATCGGAGATAAAGTCAGAAGAAACTACTGCATCTTCGGTATAACCAATAATGCCCTTCCAGCGATCACTTTCAGAAGCTTCTTTCATGGTTTTCTTAATATCTTCCATGGAAGTAGGAGTTTTTAAAGTAACAGTTAAGTCTACTACAGATACGTCTGCAGTAGGCACACGGAAAGACATACCTGTTAACTTACCATTTAATTCAGGAATAACTACCCCAACTGCTTTAGCAGCCCCGGTGGAAGAAGGGATAATGTTAAAAGCAGCACCACGGCCACCGCGCCAGTCTTTTTGAGAAGGACCGTCTACAGTTTTTTGTGTGGCAGTAGTGGCATGAACAGTAGTCATTAAACCGTCTGAAATGCCATATTTATCGTGAATTACTTTAGCTAAAGGAGCTAAGCAGTTTGTAGTACAGGATGCATTAGATACAACTACCATATCTTTATTATACTCTTCGTGGTTTACACCCATAACAAACATTGGGGTTTCTTTATCTTTTGCTGGTGCTGTAAGAACTACTTTTTTAGCACCGCCTTTTAAGTGGGCAGAAGCAGCTTCGGTAGTGTTGAATACACCGGTAGCTTCAACAATATACTCCGCACCAGCTTCATTCCAGGGAATTTGTGCCGGATCTTTAGAAGCATACACTTTAATAGGGTTGTTGTTCACGTAAAGGGTATTATTAGCTTCATCTACTCTAATATCTCCTTTGAACTGTCCATGAACAGTATCGTAGCGTAACATATATGCCATATAAGCTACGTCAATAAAAGGATCGTTAATTGCGGTTACTTGAATATTCGCATCTTCAGTTGCGATACGAAATGCTAAACGTCCAATACGTCCAAATCCATTAATCGCTACTTTTACTGCCATTTTTATAGCCTCCTAATATAATTAGTGATTGTTAATTCCATATCATATTGTACCTAACTTTATGCACTTTTGCAAGTAAATCCATTATTTATTATCGTGAATTTCTCAATAAATAAAATCTTTTCTATTTCTTTAGAAAAAGAAAAGGTATTGACCTTTCAACACCTCTTCTTTTTAAGCTAATTAGTTTTCCGGGATAAAGTCTGGCATATTTCCTGATGAAACAAAATAACCGGAAATATAACCAAATCCACAAGCATCTGCATCAGCATTAGAGCCTAAACGGTTAGTACCATGTACCCCACCAGTAACTTCGCCTGCTGCATATAAGTTTGGAATTACTTGCCCATAAATATCATACACCCTTGTATGGTCATCAATTACAAGGCCTCCCATGGTATGGTGTACAGATGGAAATTGTGGTAAGGCATAGTATGGACCTGCTTCCATTTTAATCATAGTATTGCTCATTACTTTTCCAAATTCTTCATCAATACCATTATCAATGTAGCTATTATGGCTTTCAATAGTTTTAGCTAGGTTCTCTGCAGTAACTGTAGGATAATTTCCTTTAATAGCTAATTCATTAATCGCTTGGGCTAATTCTTCAAAAGTTTCACCTTTTAAAACACGGCCTGTTGCTAAGCCTTCTTCAAGTTCTTCATCTTTAGCAAAAGAAATAACATCACGTGTGAAAATTGCATAAGTGGAATCAAAACCTGTAGCTACAGCGGCATTGGCACATACGTCACGACGTTCACCTTCGTTAACATAACGATTACCATTATAGTCTACATAAACTACCCCAAAGGATGGGCCCGTAAAAGGCCATACAGCATATTTATCTAACACACCGTTTTCGGGATTAGCAAAAGGATAACGTTGAATATTAGACATTTGTGTAGTATTAGCCCCAACAGCTTGAGCTAAATAAAGGCCTTCACCTGTTGAAACGGCAGGGTTGTTTGTGGTGGGTAATTTTTCATCTAAATAAGGAACCTGTGTTTCTCTCATTTCAATGTTTGCACCAAAACCACCTGTTGCTAAAATAACTCCTTTTGTTGCTTCCATGGTTTTGTAGCCATCTTTGGTAGCAACACGGATTCCAACAACTTTGTTATCTTCATCACGAGTACGGTAAATTTCAACCATTTTAGTTTCTAATTGAATATCAGCTTTTGTGTCTTTAAGCATTTTTAGTTGTAAGTTTGTAATATCTGATCCTACTTGATCTTCAGTAACATATGTTCTATAGCCATAGTGCCCACCGGGTCTAGCTATAGTTTCACGAATAACCAAGCCATTTTCTAACAATAAGTTTAAATAAAAAGGAGATGCATATACCATATTTTTCACTAAATCCGGATTACTCATATTGTCTCCACCAACAATGGTGTCTTCAATATGTTTTTCAGCCGTATCTGGTTCAATATTTAAAGCTTTTTGTAATTCTTCAGCTCTAGAGGATGTATAAGCTGCATATTGTCCCCCATTAATGGCAGAGTTCCCTCCGGTGGTAGACAGCTTTTCAATAAGTGCTACATCAGCGCCGTTTTCAGCAGCTGCATAAGCAGCAGCCAATCCGGCAAAGCCGCCACCAACTACAATAATTTCATGACTTTCATCCCATTTTTCAGGTACTTCATAAGAACCCATCATAGGAAAATAATCACTTGTTTTGCTTTCTTCTTTTTCAACAGGTTTTGAAAAATCTTCAATATTTGCACCAGCCTCAGTTAGTGCAACCTTAACTGCATCTTTAATTCCATTTGAAGTCATTGTAGCACCTGAAATAGCATCTACTTCAATACTTTGGGCATCTACAATTTGTTGAGGAATTTTATCAATAGCTGGAAACCCTGGGGCTGTTTCTTGATGTTCTGTTACTTTAATGTCTTCGATGGCTGTTTCCGATACAGTTACTTCAACCGTAACACCATCGTACATTCCTTTTGCAACACCTGTATAGGTTCCAGGTTTCATTGTTGTATCTCCATAGGCAAAGCTTCCTAAGCCTATAAGGATGGTTAGAGTGAGTAATAGGGAAATAAGTTTACGCATTATTGGGTATCCTCCTTAAAAGTTTTTATGTTAATATATTATCATTCAATTTGTAAATATTCAACGACTTGTTAAATATTTTACAATTCCTTTTAAAATATTTAACCTCCACTCAAGAGAGCCTCTCTCTGTTGTCTATTACGTTTCTATTTCTGTAATTAAAATTGAAAAAATCTTACTACTTTTCTATTCCTAGGTTTTTTAAATCTCTAATCTTTTTTACCTTGTTTTTTCCCCCAATTGTACGTATAAAAATGTTGCATTAGAAAGAATAATATGATATATTATGTGTTGTTCGCCGAAGTGATGGAATGGCAGACGTGACGGATTCAAAATCCGTTGGTAGCAA
>CAZEIB010000188.1:0-4826 GCA_964511785.1 uncultured Oscillospiraceae bacterium | reverse complement strand
TGCGTCGGGCGGTTGAGGAACGAGGGCGCGACGTCGTAGTCCACCGTGACATCGAACATGCCCGTCTGATCGTCCTCCACAACCGTGACGGTGGCGGTGACGACTTTGCTGTCATACAGCACATTGCCCGTCTCCGCCGGAATCACCTCCGAAATCTCATAGGTATGGATTCCGGCTTCCGTATAGGTGATCGGGCTGAAGACCACGCTGCCGTCCGCGCCGTTCGTCGTCGTTTCCGTGTAGGTGGAATCGGCGGTCGTTTCCTCCAGCTTGAAGGTGAACGCGCCCGCCTGCAGCGCTGCCCCGTACAGGGTCTTGGTTGCGCCGAGCTGTGCCGTCGCGCCGCGCACGTTGGTGAATATCTGCGCCTGCTGATCTTCGGTGAGCGGATCGTTGCCCGGAATCAAGAAATAGTAGCGGCTAGTCGGGGCGATGTAGCCGCTCGGCGCGGCTTTCTCGACGATATAGTAGAGCGTATTGAAGCCGAGGCCTGTGAAGGTCGTCACGCCCGGGGTGGGGCTGTCACTTCCGCTGGTCGTCCCTGTCCTAAGGAGCGATGCGGTCATCCCACTTTCGCCATAGGCCACTCGGTACAACTCGAACACGGCTCCGCCGAGCTTGAGGTTCGGATTGTTCGCGTCGTGCTTGGTGATGCGGATGAAATCCGCCTCTCCGGTACTGGAACCATCGGATTGCACGATCTGATAGCTGCCCGATGTTCCGTCGTTCGCGTCGGTTCCTCCCGAGAGTATGGCGGTGTTGCTGATGGACTTTGTTTCTCCGACCTCGCCCTGTATCTCCGCGCTGTAGGAGACGAGCAGGTGTGTGTCGTCGGGCAGCGTAAAGGTCATCGTCCTGCCGGTCAGGTCGAACCCGTACCCCGAGCCAAGCAAAAGCTCGTCGCCGCCGTTCACTCGCACGGAAATGCTCGCCATGTCGAGCAAAAGGTCTGCCGACAGCGTATCGCTCAGCGTAATCGTCGTGCCGTTGGGGTTCAGGTCGATCCCCAACTTGTTGACATCGATAGTATATTGCAGCACGTTCTTCGCCCGCGCGACGCCCTTGTCCACGGCGCCACCCTGCACATTGACCGTGGCGTCGATATCATCCAAGGCCACGCCGTCAATTACGAGCTGCGCGTTGTTCTTTAGCGGAACGCTGCTGTTGGTGCGCAGCAGGCTGTCATCCACCTTCGCGTAGAAGAAAATTACGACGGTCTCCGCGCCAAAGGGCGGAAGCGCGAAGGTCAGCTTTCTCCCGTCCTCCGATATGGCAGGCGCGATCGGGGCTGCCCAGTTGATGGTCGCCGTCCCCTCAATGTAAGAAAGCCCCGCCGGCAGCGTGTCGACAACCGATACCCCCTTGCCGGTGTAATCCTGCCGCACGTTGTCGAGCAACGGGTTGACCGTAATCCCCCAGCCCACCTTGTACGCCTTGAAGTCGTTGTCGTATACGGCGGAATTGCCCCATTTCTCGATCTGCTTGCGCATGTCGATCACCAGCGTGGCTTTTGCCGTTTTGTCAAACCCGCTGCCGCCATAGGTATAGGTCATCTTGGCGTCGTTCGAAAGCGATCGCTTCTGATTCTCAAAATAGCTGTGCGTCAGATCCTGCGCCGTGCGGTATTTGATCACGATCGACTTTGTCGGCGCAAAATCCGCCGGGAAGGTGATTGTCATCGTGTGGGCCTTCGTGTTGTTGCTCGTCTTGTTGCTGTAAGCGACCGTCGGCGTGATGCCGAGCGGGGCGCCGCCTTCGTATGTGATGATCGGCGCAAAGGATTCGTCAAACCAACCGTTGTTGTTGCCGCTCGAATAGGTGTCCACGATTTTGACATTGGTGATGCCACCGCTCGGCGGGAAGTCGACCGTCAGCGTCCATTCCGCAGCAGCGCCGCCGTTCAGGCTCTCGACTTTCTTGTCCATCCCGAGGCCCACCGGCCCGTTGCTGCGGGTTATCGTGGGCTCTTTGGAATTTTCATAGCCGCCCGGCCCCTTGGCCGTTATCTTGTTTTTGTAGACATGGCTTCCGGGGGCCGTGAGATCCGCCGCGGCGATCTGCGTCGAATAGGTGATCGTAAACTTCTGATCGCCTGCCTCGTCTCTTTCGCCGATTGTGTAGGAGAATCCGCCGTTGTCGGTGGGCTTTATCGTTGCGATGGTCACATCGGCCGTAGTCTTGCCGGCCTTGATGGTGATATCCCCGACGATCACATGGTCGCCGATCAGTTCATCGCTGAGCACCATGCCCGTGATGTCGGCCCCGGGCGTGGTGTGGTTGATGTTGAAGGTCCAGTTGATCTTGCCGTCGGTCGTGCCATCCCACGCCCCGGTCTTCGTCAGCTCCACCGTGGTCGATGTAAAGCTGGTGCCCTTGCTCCCAGTCGTGCCATCGGGCGCGGTCCACACGGCGCTGTTGCTGAGAATCGTGGGAGTCAAGAATACATCGTTGTCCGCGCGGACCGTGTATTTCAGCCGCACGGGGCTGTTCTGCGTGCTGGTGTAGGGCACGTTGATACCCGTGAAGGTCAGCGTTTGCCCATCGATCGCTGGATTCGGGATCGATGCGCCGCCGAGCGTGGCCGTTCCGGGTACATAGCTCAGCTTCGCGCCCAGCGTGTCCACAACGGTGACGTTCGAGAATGCCTCGTTCGCCCACAAATCGACGGTGTAGGTGATCGTGCCGTCGGAATTGAGCTTGGTGCTGTTGTACGTCTTGTTGCCCCACAGCTCACCCTTCTTAAAATCGACCACGATCGCCCCCACACCGAGGAACGTATACGTGCCCTGATCCTTGCCGTCGATGCTTCCGAGGTCGAACTTGCCGCTCATGTTCAGCGTGCCCTCGATGTTGCCCGGCTTGGCATCCAGATAGGGCTGGCGGTATTGTATGGTGAGCAACCGACCGGAGATTGTGTAGTCAAAGGCGGCCATGCCATCATCATAGATGGTTCCGCTCTTCGACTGTATGTTCAGCATATCCGGGAGTGTGTAGGTAAGCGTGTCCTCCCCGGTGATGTCCCCCGCGCCCCCATTCCGCAGCTTGAAGAGCAGCGACAGGGAGAAATCCGATCCGCGCGGAATATCAACTCCCGGTATATATGCGACGTTGTTGATGCTGAACGTCGCACCCATCTCATAGGCGGCTTCGTTCAGAGACAGCGTCCGCGCGGCCATGGGCATCATGGCCATCAACAGCGGCGCGCCCTCGAGCAGCTCTTCCTCCTCGAGACCAAGGTCTGTTTCCTCTTCGGAAAGAACCTCGGTCGGTTCCACAGTCGGCTCCTCGGTGGGCGCTTCGGTCGGTTCCATAGTCGGCACCTCGGTCGGCGCTTCGGTCGGTTCCATAGTCGGCTCCTCGGTCGGCGCTTCGGTCGGTTCCATAGTCGGCTCCTCGGTGGGTATCTCTGTGGGCTTCGCTTGCGGCGCGGCGGTAGCCTCGATTTGCTGCACGCTGTCCTCCGCCAGCGCCGCCACATTGGCCATCGGGAGGACGCTCTGGAAGAGGAGCATCCAAACCAGTAGAAATGAGAAGAAAATGTTGCCCGGTCTGTTCCGTCGATTCATAATGATCTTTTTCCTTTGCTTTGTTGTGTCGTTCTGTTCAGCCGTTTACTTGTGCGCTGTAAGGCCGCTGCGCCGGAAGATCCCCGCCGCAACGGCACACCACACCTTTTCGCATCGATATATAAATAGTAACCTTTTCCTTGTGAGAATGAAACCCTTGGGTTGTTAATTTTTGGAGTTCCCCCTTCCTTATCTCAAAGAGAGGGATTTCCGTTTCCTGCCCGCCTCTGTATACGGCTCCCGTAAGGGTACCCTATATGGATTATACCCAATGCCTGTATGGCGGTGCTTGAAACGTTTGGCCAGTAAAGCGGATTTGCTTTCCGCACGCGGAAAGAATCGCGCGTAGATTTTCCATTCCTTATGCAAAGTTAATGCGAGACTGTCATGTTGTAACATATCATCAACATCATTGCTTTCGCTCTGAATAAGCAGTTGGAACTGCGATGCCAGCGATTTTGATAATAATAACCTGTCCGAATCGGCAGAAACAGGTATTGCAAAAGCTGTCATGACATCGCGAAGTCTATCTTCTCTTATATTATCGGCAAAGAACTCAGATAAAGAATCTAACGGAAACGGGTCAGGAAAGCTCGCCTTCATGTCAGTTGTTATTTGCCTACCACCTTTATAAAGCATCCGCTGATATTCAAGGTTGTCGCTCGTTTGCTTTGTCTTGAGCCTCGGTAGCGAAAACACTGTGCTACCGGCTGCAATGAAGCAATTCGTAACAAACACGCCTTGATTTTTTTGATTGTTCAGGTAGGGATATACCTTCTTAAAAACTCAGATGTGTTTATTCGAACCACCTCACTTTTGTTGTACCAGACTTTGTACCAGATGTACCATCCCTGAGTAATTTTTTGTACCGTCGCGTCTTGATATCCTTATCTCAGATAGAGGGATCGGAGATTGAGACTGCCCGAAGGTAAAAATAACATCTTCATTGTATTACAAAACAAGTCAAAAATCAATCCTTTTACACGGAGAAGACGCTCATCTTCGTGAACAATCCTTGCTATAAAGCGGGGAGAACCATTGTGCCCAAGGGCATCATGGTGCACTCCACAGGAGCGAACAACCCGACGCTCAAGCGCTATGTGGGACCTGATGATGGCCTGCTGGGGAGGAACCTGTACAACAATCACTGGAACCAGGACAAGCCAGGCGCACGTCAGGTCTGCGTGCATGCCTTCATCGGGAAACTGGCTGATGGCAGTATTGCCACCTACCAGACACTTCCTTGGAATCATCGCGGAT
>CAZEIB010000187.1:0-4831 GCA_964511785.1 uncultured Oscillospiraceae bacterium | reverse complement strand
TTTCTTTTATGGGCAAGGGCAATAAAAATTTCTAAGGGGTCAAAAGGCAATGGCGCTCCTTGAATGCCTGTAACCAAATGGCTGGATGGGAAAACATGGCTTTGGTACAGGGCATCGGCAAAAGGCCTTACATGTACCGTTAAGGTATTTAATCCTAACTCAATACAGTTTTCAATAATCAAGGTACAGTCTTTGGCAAAAGCTTCCTTTGAAGAAAAATCCATTTCTTCAAACTCTAAAAAACTGATCCACATCCCTTTATGGGTAAACAATAAAAACACCTCCAAGGAGAATAATCATGAAAAGACTTGTAAATTTATGGGAAAAAGAAAAAGTACTGGCCATAGGCCTGATGAGCGGAACCTCTTTAGACGGTATTGATGCTGCCTTGGTAGAAATTACTGGTAGCGGTACCGATACCAAAGTGGGGTTGCTGGCTTTTACCACCACCCCTTTTTCAAAAGCGTTAAGGGAAAAACTGTTAACCACAGTACTTGGTAAAACAGGGGGAAGCTTTGATTTATGTTTAATCAACACCCTTATTGGTAAACTTTCCGCCAAAGCCTGTATTGAAGTTTGTGAAAAGGCAGGGGTAGACCCTAAAAAAGTTGATTTTGTAGGGAGTCATGGCATAACCGTATACCATCAACCTGAAGAAATCTCTTTCACTGGGGAAATGGCAAGGGGCACCTTGCAAATTGGAGAAGGGGCGGAAATTGCCCAAGTATTAGGTTGCCTGGTTGTAGAAGATTTTAGGGTACGGGATGTAGCTGCAGGGGGGCAAGGAGCGCCTTTGGTTCCTTATACCGAGTATTTGCTCTACAGGCAAAAAGATCATACTGTTGCCCTTCAAAACCTTGGGGGCATAGGAAACATTACCCTGCTGCCTGCCAATGGCCCTTTAGAAAAAGTAATAGCCTTTGATACAGGCCCTGGAAACGTATTAATTGATGGGGCTATGGCAGCCCTTACCCAAGGGGAAAAAACCTACGATAATGGTGGAAACTTTGGAGCAAAAGGAAAAATTTATGAACCTTTGGCCCAATACTTAATGAAAAAAGATGAAGACTATTTACGTCAACTCCCTCCTAAAAGCACAGGAAGAGAATATTACAATAAAGAATACTTAGAGGATTTGCTTTTACAAAAAGCCAATATGGAAATCACCGATGAAGATTTTATTGCTACCATTACCAACCATACAGCGGCTTGTATTGCCTATGGTATTGAAGCTTTTGCCCCTGAAAAACCGAAAACCTATATTGTAGGGGGGGGAGGAAGCCATAATAAAACCCTTTTAGCCATGATTCAAAAACATTTACCCTTCGCCAAAGTGCAAACCCAAGAAGCTTTAGGCTTAAGTAGCGATGCCAAAGAGGCTGTGGCCTTTGCCATATTAGCCAATGAAACTTTAAGAGGGCTACCCAACAATGCGCCGGGGGCTACAGGAGCAAAAGAACCTGTTATTATGGGTAAAATAAACTTTTAAAAATCAATTTTATTTTGATGAGCATAAAGAAAAATAAAAATCAGTAAAAGGGTAAGGATTTCCTTACCCTTTTACTGATCCTACCGTTAACCCTGCAATAAAAAATCGTTGTAATAAAGGATAAAGAACAATAATAGGAATGGTGGACACAATAATTACAGCAGATTTAATGGCAATACCAATACTGGATCGATCGGCAGAGCCTGCACCGTCTCCCACCATGGTGGTTCCCTGTACAATATTACGTAAAAAAAGCATTACAGGGTATTGTTTGCTGTCTAGGTAAATTAAGGCGTTAAACCAGTCGTTCCAAAAGAATACGGCATAATATAGCCCCACTGTAGCAAGGCCGGCTACAGACAAGGGTAAAACAATTTGCCGTAAAATACCAAAGTAGCCTAAGCCGTCTATTAAGGCGGCTTCTTCTATTTCTTCAGGAAGGGTTTTGAAAAAATTGGTTAAAATAATTAAGTTAAAAGGGTTAATAGCAAAAGGCAATAAAATAGCCCAGTGACTGCCTGTTAATCCATAGGCGGAAACCAATAAATAAGTGGGAATCATCCCTCCTGCAAAAAACATGGAAAACACCACAAGACGCATAAAAAAGCTATTTCCTCGTAAAAACTTTTTAGAGAGAGGGTAGGCCATTAACACATTTAGTACAAGGGCAATGGCTGTGCCTCCAATGGTGTAAATAAAAGTGTTTCCATAAGCTCTAAAAAAGTTTGGATATGCAAAAATTTGCTTATAAGCCTCCAAGGTAATATCCACCGGCCAAAAAGAAACTTGATTATTTAAAATAGCCTTTGAGCTGGACAGGGAAAGGGCTAACATATAAATAAAAGGTACAATACAAATAAGAAGTACAAAGGTCATAATGATGTAAATAAATACATCAAAGCCTGTTAAATGTTTTAATTTAGATTTTTTTACAGTTACACTGGTCATCCCTTTCACCTCCTAATAAATGGATTCGCCGGTTACTTTACGGCTGAATAAGTTGGCGCTACTGACCAATATCAAGCCTACAATCCCTGTAAACAATCCCATAGCAGTGGCCAAGGAGTAGTTTTGGTTTTGTAAGCCGGTACGATAAATTAAGGTGTCTAATATGTCACTAACCACAGAGTTGGAAGGGGTGTATAATAACAATACTTTTTCAAAGCCTAAGCTTAACATTCTACCCACTTGTAAAATTAACATAACCATAATGGTTGGCAAAATAGAAGGTAGGGTAATATAAAAAATTTTTTGCATTCGGGAAGCTCCGTCAATGTCTGCAGCTTCGTATAAATCCAGGCTGATACCGGTAATGGCAGCCAAATAAATAATGGCTGTCCAGCCGGAAAACTGCCAGCTGTCACTTAACACATAAATGACCCTAAAATATTTTGGATCATTGACAAAGTAAATGGGATCAATGCCAAAGGTATTCACTAAAAGACGGTTTAATATTCCACTGGAAGGGGACAAAAGCTCTGATAAAATGGCAATAACCACCACTGTTGAGATGAAACGTGGCATATAAGAAATAGTCTGCACCACTTTTTTGTATTTTTGGCTTCTGGCTTCACTTAGTACAATGGCCAATAAAATGGGCAAGGGGAAATTAACAATAATATTCCAAAAAGATAAAACCAAGGTGTTTTTAAAAGCTGCCCAAAAAGAGGGGTTTTTAAATAGAAGTTTAAAATAATGAGTGCCTGCCCACTTTACGCCCCAGGCGCCCATCCCCGGCTTATAACGCCTAAAGGCTAAAATATTTCCAAACATAGGCAAGTATTTAAACAGCAACAAGTAAATTAAAGGCAGTATAAGCATAAGGTATAAAGCCCAGTATTTACGTATATGCCTGCTTAAAGGCTCTTTTCCGCTTTTTATAGCCTTTTGAGAAGAATTTTTTGCCATATTCTTCTTCCTTTCTATGACAAAATAAAATGCCCGACACAAAATGCCCCTAAATAAAGACAGTTTGTGGCGGGCAAAGGGTTAGGGGAAAGGGAGTTTACTTTTCAGGCAAGTGGTCGTTATAAAGCTTAGTGAAATCCTCAATTTGTAAGGTTTTCATTTCTTCTACATAAGCATCCCAATCAGTTTCAATGTTTTTAGCACCAGTTAAGAAACCGTCATTCCATCTTTCCCAAGCATCCGCTAGAGGGGTTTGCATAGCAGCTGCATCTTCAGCCGCCAAGTCATCAAATAGGGGAGTAGGTGGAATAGAGCGAATGGCTTCGTCCATAGCAGCTACTTCTTGGTTAATACGGCTGTAGTTTTCATCGTATTTGGTCATTTCTCTTGCGTTAATCCAAACTTTTTGGGTTACATCAGAGCCGGCACCGTATTGTAATTGTAAGTGTTTGTATACACCGTCAGCAGAGTTTACTACATCTTCCACATAGGTTAAAGTATCCCCTTCTTGGGTATAAGTAGTTCCTTCTACCCCTAGGCACCAAATTTTGGCAGCTTCTTCTGAGAAGAACATGGCATCTATGGTGCGAACCACTCTTTCAAAATCGGCTCTTTCAGCTACAGCTTTAGGGAAGGCAAAACCTTTACCGGTTTTACTTTTTTCTTGGTGATGGGCTCCGGCAGGTCCGGCTAGTGGTGGATACATGTTCAGTTTAAAGCCTTCAATTTCTGTAGCGGCTTCAACACCACCAATTTGATCGTAGTAAGCATAGGTTGCCATAGAAGCACCGGTGGCCAGTTTTTGGTTCCATTTGTCTCCATCAATAGGATCGGCCATTTCAGGGTCTAACAATCCTTCGGCGTGTAATTTGGCAAAAAAGCTAACATATTCTTTGTATTCATCGCTAATGGCAGCAGGGAAGTATTCTTTCTTTTCATAATCCCAGCTTAATACGTTAGACCCAGAAGCACCGTTTTTACCAATGCTAATGCCATAGGAAGGCATGGTCATACGGTATAATACCCTGGGCCCTGCTAAAATGGTTAAAGGGTAGGAAGAGGGGTTCTCTTCTTTATAGGCTTTTAATACTTCATAGAGTTCATCAAAGGTTTTAGGGGCTTCTAAGCCCTTTTCAGTTAAAAAATCTTCACGCATAATTAAGCCGCCATCGTAAAAAGGAATATCGTATAAAGCAGGCATAAAGTAGCGTTTTCCATCTCCTAAGTTAAGCATATCAATGTCTTCTTTAATGCCAAATTCTTCTACCCTTGCATTAAAGTTTGGTGTCCAATCGGAATAATCACTAATGGGCACCAATGCGCCGTTCATAGCCAAAGAGGCATTTTCCCCTTTAGTGGCAATGTACATTACTACATCAGGGGTGTTTTTACCGGTATTTAATACCAAAGAAACTTTGGTGTCATAATCGGCAA
>CAZEIB010000186.1:0-4846 GCA_964511785.1 uncultured Oscillospiraceae bacterium | reverse complement strand
GCCTGCACCCTCCTCGACAAAGGGAATACCAGTGGCAAGCTTTACATTTTGAACTGATAGAAAGAGAAGATTTCAGGAAAGAGTGTACCACGGGGCTTTTCTCTAGACGAAAAAAAGAAGCCTCGTTAATATTCCCAAGCAACCATTCATCTAATCCATAAAAATCACAAGGGTATACATTTCCATTACTCTCAATAAGAAAGTTCAAGTTGCATTTTCCAGAAAGTCCACAACTTTCCGGAGGAAAACCTTTTGCCATATTCATCCAATTGTCAAACATTCGTATACTAATATAAGAACCTTGTTTCATTTTTTGCGCATAAACATCAAACATCCAAATCAGAAACTTTCCAAAGGCTTCAGGGCTAAGGCTATTTTCATCAGTGGTTTCACTAAAAGAATCGATGCGTGGGATAAATTGCAAATAATTGTGTGAAGATAAGGTTTCAAAAACTTTTTTAGGAGAAGTGGCAATTCGTTGATCAACTACACATAGAATATTATAAGGAATATTTTCCTTTTTCAAAAGGGAAATATTTTGTAAAATTTTATGGTAAGTAGGATTATTTTCATGATCCACCCGTTTTTCATCATGAAACTCTTGCGTTCCGTCTACAGAGACGCCTAGTAAAAAGCTCCCTATTTTAAACAGCTCTATCCATTCTTCAGTGAGAATAAGACCATTTGTTTGTATGGCATTTGTCACAGGCAAACGAAGAGAGTTATATTTTCGCTGCAATGCTAAAAAATTCCAGTAAAAATCTATACCTGCTAGTGTAGGTTCTCCTCCTTGAAATACAAAGGCAACTTGCTTATCTGCATAGGCAAAAACTCTTCGAACAATGTTTTCCAAAGTTTTAAGCGTCATTGGCTCATATACAGAGGTATTGCGTAAATTCATTTCATCTACATAAAAGCAATAATTACATTTCATATTACACAAACCTGATACAGGCTTTATCATTACAGTAATTGGTGGCATCTAAATACTCACTCGCTTTTTTAAATTTTATTGGAAAAGGAAAAAATGTTGATCACTTGCAAATCAATGTGGGTGAAATATAGCCCAGTTTAACTTATAAGCTATTATATCCACTAGAGAAGGTGAAAGAGTGAAAATCTTCATGAAAAGCCTATACTTAAAATAATGGATAATTTCGTAGCAGTTCCTTATAAAAAACTACCCCTTGAGCCAGGGCATCTACCCCTAGATTTTCGTCTTTGCCGTGTACACTGGCAAACTGTTGAGCTGATAAAGTGACGGGTGCAAAACGCAAAACGGCAGAACAAATATGAGAAAAATGCCTGGCATCGGTGCCAGCAGGGAGAAGGTATGGAGCATAAACCACTTGGGGAAAGACCTTTTGAATACAGTTTTTTACATAGGCTAACTGTGAACTATGTAAATCGGCAGGAGGGTAATATTCATTTTCCAGCACTTCTACCTCTATGCCATGTTTGGTAGCGAATTGAGTGAAGGTTTGTAAATCTTTTTTCAAATCCTCATCACGGATACAACGGAAAAAAACCTCTGCGCTGCAATTGTGATTGGTGGTACTCCCTTCAATGGTATTAAAAGAAAACTGGGTACCTACCATAGCCCCTGCTTGAGGGTTTAATTTAGGCATAAGTGCAAGAAGGAGAGGACCAAAGAGCCAAAGATTTGAAAAAAGAATTTTGTAGGGGAAAGCCATGTGAGGGGCTAAGATGGTAAACATAGCTTTTACTTCTGGATAAAGTTTGCGGGACATCAGCTTTTGATTGGCTACTTGATTGATAAATTGCGCCATACGAGTAATAGAAGTGGTCATTTTAGGGGTAAGACCTAAATGAGAGGAAGCATCTTTTGCAGTGCAACGAACTTTACAGCGACCTTTTTCATGTACAGCCACCATGGCACAAGGCTTAGAAATACCCGGCATGGGAGGAGGGATAATGGCACCTCCTTCATCTAAAATTAAATCAAAGGTGATATGGTTTTCTGCACACCATTTTGCCACCAACACAGCCCCGTCTCCCCCATACTCTTCGTTATGGGAAGAAAGTAGATATAAATCATAAGGGGATACCCATCCTTCAGCTAACAACTCTTCAATGGCTTGAAACTGAGCATATAAAGGACCTTTGGTATCTACCGCACCTCTGCCCCAAATGGCTCCTTCTGCCACCACTCCTTCAAAGGGTGGGTAACGCCAAGGCTCTTTTTCATTAGCAGCTACCACATCATGATGACTCATCACCATGACTTTTTGGTTGCTTTGAATACCGGGGAGATGATAAAACCAACAATCGTCAGAAAAGATGGTTCTGTTGGCTTGCTGGTGGAAGTGAGGAAAAAGTTCTTCCACCACTTGACGAAGCGCTTTAAATGGCGTGTCATCATAGGGCTGATCCTTATGTGAAATGGTGGGACAGGCAATCATTTTACCAAGGCCTTGGGCATAAGTTTCTTTTATTTCTTTCGTCATGATGCTGTTTCTTCTCCTTTTTGATGAACCACAGACAATACCTCTTGTTCCTTATAAAGGGCGTAGGCAACCACAGCGCCTAAGCATAAAACGCCACCAACAATGCCTGTAAGTTTAAGGCCGCTACGTCCAATGTTTTCTCCTGCTAGTACCCCTATTACCGTTAGGGAGGGCACAATCATAATCGCTAGGGAAGTACCAAGCTTTGTAATGAAGTTTCTGGCCGCACTAAAAATGCCCTCCTGATTGACGCCGGTTTTAATGGTGTCATACTCAATAACATCAGCTACAATGGAATTGGGCAAAATATTCAAGGCTGCAAAAGGATAAGAAACAAACAGGGCAATAAGCACTCCCTTTACCATAGGTGGAGCAGGAGCATCGGCAAAAATAGCTATGCTAAACTCTGCTAAGGTGAACATTACACAACCTAGCAAAATCGGTTTGCGTTTACCTGCTTTTTTTGCCCATGTACTTACCAAAGGATAAAGAGCCAAGGAGCCTGCAATGGAAATAGCTAAAATAATGGTGGAAGCACCTTCAGGTAAGCCTAACAACACGGTAACATAATACATAATACAAGCCTGAAAAAAAGCCATGCCGGTATGTTGAAGTAGCTGGCCCACAGTTACAATGCGAAAATACTTGTTGGAAAAAGCATGTTTAATAGAAGTAGCTAAGGAAACAGAAGGTCTGACAGAACGAACATAGTCCGTTTCCTTAATAGCAAAAACCGGCACCAAAAGAAGGATACTTCCAAGAATGGTGAAAAGAAGAAAGGTAATACGCCAAGCCCAAAGGGGACTATGTCCTGCTTTTTTAAATAAGCTGACAATTAAAGGGGTCATATAACCTAAGGCGCTACCGGTGACAAAAAAGAAAGAGCGCATGGTATAAGCAGTAATACGGGTTTTCCCTTCGGTAACCATTTCAGGCAATAAGGCATCGTAAGGAATCATATACAGGGTGTAAAAAAGAAAATACGCCCATAGAGATACGGCTAACCAAATATTATTTAAAGGACCAGGACTTTTCCCCGGGGCGAAAAATACCATTAAAGCAAAAAAACCATAAGGGAGGGCAGACCATTTCATAAAAGGAATACGTCTACCGTTAGGATTTTTACTTTTGTCCGAAAGGGCTGCCACTAAAGGATCGGTTACTGCATCAAAAATATGGCCAACTGCTTTCACAAATCCTACTACGGTTAAAAGCCCCAAAATTACTACGCCTTGTGTAATTAAAGTGGGCAAACCGGAAACCGTAGAAGGTTGGTAAAAATAAATCAAATAATTAGCAATCATTACCGTGAAAAGACCTATGGCAAATTGGGGAAGACAGTAGGAAAGAATCACTTTATTTGTAATGGGTTTGGTTGGTATATTCAAAGTGTTACTCCTTTACTTTGTAATAGCGTAAATGACAAATATCATCGCCTTTAGCAATGGTTTTAGGCAAATCCAAATCACAACCGTAACTTTGACCAATTCCCCTATCCCCACACATGGCAATATCACATAGTTGGGCAATTTCCTCATCGGAACAACCACATTTTTGCCACCCCTTCACTAAAGGACAATAATGAAAATGTAATTCTAACTCCTCATCAGTAGAGTTGATGACTTTCATTTCAAACATCCACTGGGCAGGTTTGGTAAATAAGGTTTTACGAAGACCTTTTAAACTATCGGTACCTCCTTTTTTTACCAGCCAATTTCCTTGTCCGATACCGCAACGGCGAATGGCGTCAGAACCAAAATCCATAGGATCAAGGCCTCGTTTTCGCCCTTCATCGCATAATAAATAGAGCCAAACAGCTCTTTGCTCCAATTGACCCCGTACAGCAGTAACCAAGGGAAATTTGTTTTTCGCTTCATTTTTAATTTTACTCATAGACGAATACACTCCATTTCTTTTTTTATTGATATTTTTCCAATATCCAATATATGGAAGAAAATTCTAAAAGAAAACAGGTTTAACAGCAAGTATATCATAAAAAGAGACAGGATGTGAGAGGAAGGAAGAAAGAACCACCAAAATCAAGAAAAAATTACCCCTCATTGACGTGGATATAGGTTTTTGACAAATTCCAAGAAAAGGAGTAGTGGCAATGTGTAATAAACGGTAGTGCCGAAGATATTGTGTAAACCTCCAAAGTTGGATAAAATAAAAATAGCTTTGGAGGTATGAATATGTCTAAAAAAGAGGGAACCCTAAATTACGTGAGCTAATGGAAGAGCATGGTGTGAAAACCATGGAGGACATTCACAACTTTGTAAAAATGCTGACAGCAGAGACGATTTAAAATGCACTGGACGCAGAATTTGAAGGAGAATTGGGTTACTCAAAGTACGATTATAAGAACAAAAATACAGATA